>JBBRAW010000001.1:0-122769 GCA_038206385.1 Bacteroidia bacterium
AATACGAACCGAATCCATGTAAAAGCTTTTACAGCACTTGCCAATAAGCAATTTGGGAAAGGCGTTTTTGAGTCTACATTTGAGCAACATTATTATTCATGCGACATCAGAATGAGAAAGCCTGATGGAGAAATTTTCGAAAAAGTATTAAACGACAATCAACTTGATCGTACTAAAACTTTATTTATTGATGATAGCATTCAACATATTGAAGGTGCATTAAAAATTAATCTGCCTGCAGAGTGGTTACAATTAGAGAAAGGTGAAACGATAGAAATGAAATATGCTTCCTTGCTAAGGTGAAAAATTTATTTAGCTTTTAAAATAATTATTCAACATTCGCATTTGAGAAAAAGTCCAGCTAATATAAAAAAGCATGATTGGCACTGCAATGTAATTTGCATATTCCCATTTTTTATTGGAAAGGATTATAAATATTACCATTAGCAAGGACAATATTTGTTCAATGGATTTAAATGAAAATTTTTCTTCAGCAATTTCTCCTACCTCAAGGTTCTCGCTTTTCAATTTCAATTTTGCATTGATCCAAAATGCAATAGCTATCCATGCGATGGACATTAGCACATAAACATATAATAATGACGAGAAAGGTTCTTGCTTCTTGAACGCAAAATAAATTAAGAAAGCAGAAATAGCTAATCCATAAATACCATTTCTATTAAATTTAATGCCAAAGTATTTTGCGCGTTCGTACATGTATTTTTTTCCGATTTAATTTTAATAGCAATCCTCAATTATAGTATTTCCCATCTATCTGCTTTACCTATAACTTCAACGTTTAATTATATTCAATTCTCCCCATGAAATGCCTTCCGTATTATGTACCTGACTCTCCATTTTTTTCTTTGAATCATAACGAAATTCTTTTGGTATCTCCTTTAAGTTTTGCGTTTCCATTTTATTGATTGCAAGAAGACCTTCCACATAAATATCAGATACATCATTTTTCTTAAACCAATATTCTCTCTCTAATTTAACTTGCAAATTAAATTGAAAGTTTTGTGGATACCATTTCTTGTTTACTTCTTGATAACTTACCTTTTGATTAAACTGAGGATTACTAACGCTATATCCAGCTAAAAAAATTACTGGTCGATACATCAAAGGAATTACGAATTCTGCATTAAAATCAATATTAACGATTGCATAAGAATTTAAGTCAATAAAAATTTTCCCTTCTGTCCTTGCATTATCTACTTTACCATCGGATTTAAAGTTAATCACAACTACTTCATTTCCCTGATAAGTTGTAGGAGCACCGAATGAATATTCAAAATCTTTCAGCTTTGTAGTATCTAAAAAATCAGGTTCTTCTTTTAATAAATCGAGCGCAAGAATTTTATCTGGTCCGCCAAACATGTCTGCAACGGTTTTCTTCTCTTTCGCTTCTTCCGCTGTAACATTTTTACCATTGGCCTTATCTTTTTCTAATTTAGCTTCCTTCTTACGTTCCTTCGATTCACGCTTTTCTTTCATGAAGGCGATTTCTCTTTCTTCAGCTTTACGATACAATAATAATTGATGTTGATTCTTAACGGTGTCTTGATAGTTTGGATAATATGTTTTTACGATTGCCTCATCAAAATTTATTATTTGTTTGTTCTCTATTACTTTTCTCCTGAAATATCCATCTGAAACGAAAGGCTTATCAGGATAATTTATTTTTACATATCGCATTGCCAATCGGATATAATCTTGTGCTGCAAGTGGGCGAATGGTAACTTCTTTTAATTCAAATGCATTCGATTGTAATTCTACTGAAATGCTTTTATCAATCTTCTCTAACGCATAATAAGCCGGTTTGTAACCTAGTGAATTAACCACTATGGTATCCACAACTATTGAATCTGGAATATAAAAATCAAACTCTCCATTTTCGTTCGTTGTAGTTCCAAGAAAATTTTTCTTTAATGAAATTGAAATAAAAGGAAGTGGGTTTTTTGTAACAGCATCTTTCACAGTGCCGCTCACTAATCGTTGTTTTTGTGCTTGAGCTACTGATGCAACAAGTAACAAAATAATCGAGTAAATTAAAACTTTAACAATTCTCATAATAAGAAATACTATTTATGTTTAGTAAAATATTTTAAGCGAAATATTCATCTTTTAAGAGCGAAAAAGCGAACGAGTCCTGATACACATCATCTTTACAAAAATGTTTACGTAAGCAACCTTCTTCCGTAAAGTTGAATTTTTTCATAACCCTTAAAGATGCGGTATTAGTTGGTCCCACAAATGCTTCAATCCTATTTAACTTCATTGTTTCGAAACCATATTTAATTATTGGCAGAAGTGCTTCCGACATAATTCCTTTTCTCTTCCAACTATCATTATTCAAAACATAAAACAATTCAGCTCTTGCATGTTGCAAATACCATGTATGATACCCGCACATTCCAATCACATCCGATGTAATTTTATCGATTAGATGAAAGTACAATACCGTTTTGTTATAGGTAGCAATCCCATTTTCGAAACGAGATTTTTCTTGTAATAATTCTTCGGCAGAATTAAATCCAAAAAATACCATTAATTCATAGTCATTATATTCCTTGAAAACGAATTCATATACTGCGGGATTTGCTAATCGAAGCAATAGTCGATCGGTAGTAAGAATTGTTGTTTTTAATTGTTTCATCTTTCAAAGTAAAATTCAAATCCTCTTTTTAATGATCGATAAAACATAAATCAAAATTTTATTTTATCACTTTCAATTCTTTACCGATTTTAGTAAACGCTGTGATCGCCTTATCAATATGATGACGTTCATGCGCAGCGGAAATTTGTACACGTATTCGTGCATTACCTTTTGCAACTACAGGATAAAAGAAACCGATGACATAAATTCCTTCTTCTAATAATTTCGCAGCAAAATCTTGCGCAAGCTTCGCTTCGTACAACATAATTGGAACGATTGGATGTTCGCCCGGCTTAATATCGAATCCAGCCTCTGTAATTTTTGCTCTAAAATATTTTGTGTTTTCCCAAAGCTTATCGCGCAATGCAGAAGATTCACTTAACATATCAATCACTGCATTTGATGCGCCAACAATACTTGGAGTTAATGAATTTGAAAATAAATACGGACGAGATCGTTGGCGTAATATTTCTATCACTTCTTTCTTCGATGAAGTAAAACCACCCATCGCACCACCGAGTGCTTTCCCTAATGTGCCTGTGATAATATCTACACGTCCCATCACATTACGGTACTCGTGCGTACCACGACCAGACTTGCCCATAAAACCAGAAGCATGGCATTCGTCAATCATCACTAAAGCATTGTACTTATCAGCAAGGTCACAAATTTTATCTAGCTGTGCTATTGTTCCGTCCATTGAAAAAACACCATCACTAACAATAATTCTTTGACGAAGATTTTGTGTTGCTTGCAACTGAACTTCTAAATCGGCCATATCATTATGCTTAAAACGATAGCGCTGTGCTTTACATAAACGTACACCATCAATTATGGAAGCGTGATTTAACTCATCAGAGATAATTGCATCTTGATCATTAAACAGTGGCTCGAATATTCCTCCGTTTGCATCAAAAGCAGCCGCATATAAAATGGTATCTTCTGTTCCTAAAAATTTAGAAAGTTTTTGTTCTAACTCTTTATGAATATCCTGTGTACCACAAATAAAACGTACACTCGACATTCCAAAACCATGCGTATCAATTGCTTCTTTAGCTGCTTCAATAACTTTAGGATGTGATGATAATCCAAGATAATTATTTGCGCAAAAATTTATAACTTCTTTTCCATTTGCTGTGATGTCGGCAGCTTGCGGAGTTGAAATTACACGCTCTGCTTTATAAAGTCCTGCCTCACGAATGTCGGTCAATTCTTTTTCAAGAATGGGTTGCAATGTATTGTACATGATCTGATTTTTAGAGTTTGTAAAACTAATTAATTCCCGCTTTATAATTATAAAAAAATTCACCGATCCATCCTCAAATGAGAATAGATCGGTGAATTATAAACTTAAACTGTAATTTGTAGTAAGTAAAGGCTTTAGTTATCTCTATGAATACTAAAGTTGGAAGAAAGTGTTCCAGAAATTGGTATACCATTATTAGTAAGGATAACATCTCCCAAAAATGCACCATTAATATTTCCACCTATAGCGCAAGCATTACTGATAGTTGTAGTTCCTGTTCCATGAGGATCAGCGGCAATTGAATACGTTTGCCCGTTAGAAATCATTGTACCTGTTATGTTACTATTTGTAATATTCCAAAAATAAGATCCATTAGCATAATTGGGAATATTTAGATTGATAGTTGCTGTATTTCCGGTGATGCTATCATAGTTTGAAAATACAATAGCTTGATTAGGTGTAGTGCCTGTAACTGAGCAACCAGAAACTTGAAAAGAAGAAGCGATTGATCCAACCAATGAACTATTAAATACCAATTGCAAATTATTATTTGTTGATAGCGTATCGCACAATGAAATATTTCCTGTTGAATATTGTTGACCGAGAGTGGTAGCATTTACAGAAGCATTTCCTGTACGAACACCTTTATAGGTAAGAATAGAATAAACCCCAACTGTATTCACATGAAAATGAAAAACACCTGTTGTAGTTACTTGATAATCGACGAGTGCATTTGTTTGATCGAAACAAAGTACTGTTGCACCAGTTGAAGAATTATTACAATCGACAATAGTTCCATTAATGTTAATTCCACAATTCGCAGTTGTAAATATTAAATCAGGAACAACAGCACTTGCTCCTACAGCTAGGTTTACAATTTCAGATTGAGTTTGCAAACTGTTATAATAATTAATATTATACATTCCCAAAAGCGTAACAGCGTATCCTGAGAGAATTGATCCTGAGTAAAACCCATTTGCATTAGTTGTCTCGTAACCTCCACCTATGCCCGATATATAAGCACTTACATACGCATTTGCTATCGGATTTCCATTGCAATCTTTTACATAGCCTGAAACATAAGCCCGTGGAGAAGTGAAATCACAATTCCACCAGGTAAAATGTGCTACATCTGCTTTGTATGTATTTCCTGTTTTTGTTGCAGTTCCTTCTTCTTTCCATTTACCACTAGCATCATCAAAATACCACAATGCAATTGTTGATGGAGCAGCACTTATTTGATTTGCAGCAATTGGAAAAGTAAGATTCGCTTTTTTTCCTGATGCAATTTTTAAAGTATTTCCCGACTGATCTTTCATCACCACTCCAACCATTCCGTAAGTTTGCAGAATACCATCTTTACCCGATTGATCAATAGCAATGAGATCGCTTCCTGGCACTTTCAATCCTAGCTTTGCATCATCACTTGCCAATTCATGCATACAAATATTTACCGATCCTGAATAAATATTTCCATTTGCATCAGCGAAAGCATTTGCAGGAAAATTTACAGAAGCTCCCGATGATAATGTTACCAATCCACCTGTTGAAGCATTTATTACTTGCGTAGATGCGGCACTAAATAAAGTAAGATTTCTATATGTAACAATTCCTTTGCTCGGATGACAAGTACCTACTTGATTCCAGAAACCAGATTTAGAAACTAAAATTAATGCGCGGTCTTTTGTAAGGTCAACATTTTCGATGAGATAAATTCCCCATTGATTTGTAACTGCTGATAGTCCGCCGGCATTAACTGTAGCGCCTGAAACTGGATTTCCTTGTTCATCAAAAACACGTCCTGATATTGACGTATTGACTTTTTCTCCTGTAGAAATCGAAGGATTTCCTGAATTGCCATCATCCTTTTTACATCCGCTCCACCCTATCATCAGAATGGAAATAATAATTAATAAGCGTGATTTCATCTTGTTTTGGTTTTAGGTTAATTACTCAATAAATTGTGTGTGGCAATTCATCTACTCTCAAATATAGTTTAAATTTTGAGACAAGGAGGCTTTATGTTGATAAAATACAAAATATTTAAGAATGCCATAGTTACTTTATGGACTAAATTAGCTGATACTTTTTCCCTGGCAACGCTTTCAGCAAACCTTTCATTTCCATACCAAGCAATACGCTGGAGAGTTTTGTGAACGGCCATTGAAGATCCATTGCAAGACTATCAATATCTGCTTTCGAATTATTTTCAAGTATTTTTACAAGCGATTCTTCATCACCATTTAAATCAACAAATAATTGTTTTTGAATTGCTTTAGATACAATTTCTTTTTCAAGATTTGCTGTACGTTCCCAACCCATCAAATAAGAAACATCAGCAGCAGAAGTAATCAACGCTGCTCTATTTATTTTGATCAAATTATTACATCCCTCACTATATTGATCGTCCAATCTTCCTGGTACAGCAAATACATCGCGCGAATAACTGTGTGCAATATCAGCAGTGATTAACGCTCCACCTTTCTTTGCGGCTTCAATAACAATTACTGCATCACAAATGCCAGCAACAATACGATTTCTCGAGGGGAAATTTTCCCGATCAGGATTTGTATTACTTGGATACTCCGTTAATAATCCACCACATTTTAACATCTTCGCTGCTGTTGATCGATGATGACTCGGATAAATTCTATCCAGACCATGCGCCATTACTGCAATAGTTGGAATGTCAACTTTGAGTGCTGCACGATGCGCGTGAATATCGATACCATAAGCCAAACCACTCACAATTGTTACGTCGAGTGTTGCGAGTTCTTCGATTAATTTATCAGTAATATTTTTTCCATAATCAGATGCATTACGCGTTCCAACTATCGCAATAATTCTACTTTTATTTATATCAACATTACCTTTAAAATACAATAAAATTGGCGCATCATGACAATGCTTTAAACGTTGCGGATAATTTTCATCGAGATAAAAATAGGTTTGGATATTATGCTTCAAAATAAATTCTACTTCCTCATCAGCGCGAGCAAAAGGAGAATGTTTTTTAATTTTCTCAGCAGTTTTAGGTCCGATTTCAGGAATCTTTTCCAACGCTTTTAATTTCTGCTTGAAGACCGCTTCCACGCTTCCGCAATAGCTTACGAGGTTACGCGCTAATACGGGGCCTACGTTCGGCAATAGCGACAAGGCAATTCGATACTTGAGTTCGTCTGTTGGTTTCATCATCATAAATTTGCTAATGCGGGATATAAAAAATCACCAAGTAGCATTTCTGTTGCAAAAATACTTTTATGTTTCGAAAATACATCGCATCTTTTCACCTGATTTGAAAAATATATTCATGATGTCATTTATCAATACTAAAAATCACGGCAGGATTAGTAGAAAACTGATCATAACTGCTATGCAGCTATGCCTTGCGCTTGTATTTCTTTTTACCATAACCTGCTCAGCACAAGAAAGTTCTGTTACAGGAAATATCAGAGATGCATCCACTTTTGAAAGTTTACCTGGAGTTTCTATCGTACTTCAACCAGGCAAAATTGATATCACAACGAATCCACAAGGTGACTACATTATCCATTTGAACGCGGGTGATTATATGATGCAAGTGCATTCGCTGGGTTATGAAGCGCAAGAAAAACAGATTTCAGTTAAAGCTGGCGATAATTTAAAAATCGATTTTCGCTTAAAATCAACAAGTATTGAGATGTCGACTGTTGTGGTGAGTGCTGGAAAATTCGAACAGAAATTGGATGAAGTGGTCGTTTCGATGGAAGTTTTGAAGCCTGCACAAATTGAAAATAGTAATCAAACAACGATGGAAACGGCAATTGAAAAAGTACCCGGCGTAACCGTAATTGATGGTCAAGCGAATATTCGTGGTGGAAGTGGATTTAGTTATGGAGCTGGTAGTCGCGTGTTGGTTTTAGTAGACGACTTACCTTTGCTTGCCGCAGATGCGAATGATGTGAAGTGGAGTTTTTTACCAATAGAAAATATTGAACAAGTAGAAATTTTAAAAGGCGCTTCCTCCGCTTTGTTTGGTTCATCAGCATTGAATGGTGTTATTAATTTACGCACTGCATTTCCAAAAGATACTGCTCAAACAATTTTTAATTTTTATACTGGAGTTTATGATACACCATCCAACAAAGACATGAAATGGTGGAAGAATAATTCTCAAGCAACGACGGGTGTAAACTTTTCTCACCGACAAAAATTTAAGCAATTGGATGTTGTTATTGGTGGACATTATTTTGATGATAATGGTTATCGCCAAAGTGAAACAGAAAAAAGATATCGCCTGAATACAAATTTACGTTATCGCTTTAAAAATATTCAAGGATTGAGTGCTGGTATTGCAGCAAATGTTCAACGCAGTGAAGGTGGATTATTTTTATTATGGGCGAATGATACAACAGGCGCGTTAACACCTTTAGGTGGATTAGATTCGGCGACAACCACGATCAGTATTTACACTACCACAAGAGCAACGTTTGATCCTTATATAACGTATGTTGGAAAATCAAGTAGCCATCGAATTCGTACCCGCTATTTTTTAACGAACAATAAAAATAATACTAACCAAGAAGCAAAATCAGAAATCTATTATGGCGAATATTTATTTCAACATCACTTCAAAGATTTACTAACATGGTCGTTGGGATTAAGTGCAAGTAATTCAAAAGTTAGTGGTGATCTTTATAGCAAGCAATCAGGAGATAATAATGCTGCATATACACAAGTTGATTTGAAATACAAACGCTTTAATGTTTCTGCAGGATATCGAATTGAACAAGGAAGAATTTCTTCAGAAAAATTAAAAGCGCAACAATTATTTAGAGCCGGAGCAAGTTATCAATTACTAAAAGCAACGCATCTTCGCACATCCTTCGGACAAGGGTTTAGGTTTCCTTCGATAGCAGAAAAATTTATACGAACACAAGTTGGAAGTATTGTAGTATATCCTAATGATTCATTAAAAAGTGAAACGGGATGGTCGGCAGAAATCGGTATTCGACAAGGAATAAAAATTAATAATTGGCGTGGATTAATTGATGTAAGTTATTTTCAAACTGAATACAAAGACATGATGGAATTTACTTTTGGTGTTTGGGGAAAGCCCACGGATCCTTCAGGAGGATTTGGATTTAAATCGACAAATATTGGAAACACGAAAATTACAGGTTGTGAAATTTCTATTTCTGGAGATGGAAACTTTGGTGCATTTCATCAATTATTTTTAGCAGGATTCACATATATCAATCCTATCCAAAAAGATTTTAATGATAGCATTGATACTTTAAAAAATACTGCAAATTATAACGTATTGAAATATCGTTATCGTAGAATGTGGAAATTTGATTCTGAAACTTCTTATAAAAGATTTAGCATTGGTTTGAGTGCTCGCTATTATAGTTTTATGGAAAATATCGATGCGATTTTTGAAGCGGTGATTCCTGGTGTGAAAACGTATCGTAAAAATCATCAAAATGGTGATTGGATTTTCGATGCCAATTTAACTTTCAAAGCTCGTAAAAATATGCGTTTAGGTGTAGTTGTAAAAAATGCTTTCAACCACGAATACATGACCCGACCAGCGGATTTACAGCCACCAAGAAGCTTCGTTGTGCAATGCATGATTAATCTTTAAAAGTGTAATTTGTGAGAGATCGAATCATCATTATGAAAACGCTGCCTGCTTCCGCGATGGCGCTATTTCCATTTATCTTAATTCATCGATCAACGATTCCTGCTGGTGAAAAATTATTAAATCATGAACGCATACATCTGCAACAGCAACGTGAATTGTTAATTATCCCTTTTTATATTTGGTATGGATTAGAATATTTATTTTACAGAATAAAATTTAAAAGTCATTACAAAGCATATCGAGCAATTCGATTTGAAAAAGAAGCATACAACAACGACGGAAATTTATCATATCTAAAAAATAGAAAACATTACAATTATTTTTAAGACATTTAGCAAATAAATTAATTATGCCAATACGAATGTCGAAGGATGATGATTCCTCCAATTCAAATGATAATTATCCAGGTAATGGTGGCAGCGGTGGTGGCAGCGGAAATGGAATTTTAGGAATTCTTTTAATGTTATTTTCTCGCAGTCCGAAATTGATGATTGTTGCTGCAATTTTATTTGGCGGATATTATTTTTTCGGCGGACAATGTAACTCTTCGCATCCAGCTTCAAGCATCAGCAAAGTATTTAATCTTGGCGCAACACTGGATCAAAAAGTTTACGATAAAGCAGAAGTTTACGAGCCACTCGCAGACAACCGCAGCAATCCACTTCCTGAATCTGTATCACTAGAACAATATGCACCCGATCGAAAAAATCAAGGTCAGCAAGGTTCGTGTGTAGGTTGGGGAAGTACGTATGCAGCCGCAACAATTCTTGAAGCGAAAGCAACGAATAGTGATCCCAATGTAATTGCATTGAGTCCTGCATATACTTACAATCAAATTCATCTACAAGATTGTCAAGGTTCGTATATTCTTGAAGCTGTAAAGGTGTTGCAAAATGGTGCACTTCCATTCAATCGTTTTGAATACACTGATCAAGATTGTAATCGTAAACCAAGTTCATTAGAACGACAAGCAGCAGATAAATTTAAGATCAAAGGTGCGAATCGTTTATCAAAATCTGGTGATGATTATAAAACAGATTTACTTGCCATCAAACAACATCTTGCACAAGGTGCTCCTGTAGTTATTGGCATGATGGTAGGTGGCACTTTTATGCAAGAGATGATGGGTCAGAAAGTGTGGTTGCCTACTCGTGAAGATTACGATATGCAAGGATTTGGAGGGCATTGTATGTCGGTAATTGGATACGATGATTACCTCGAAGGAGGAGCCTTTCAAATCATGAATAGTTGGGGTACTGAGTGGGGAGTAAATGGATTAGCATGGGTGCGTTATAAAGATTTTGATTGGTTTTGTAAAGAGGCTTATGGAATGTATCCGATGAGCAATGAAAAGAAGTTTGCAGATGATGCAATTGATATGCAAATTGGATTAATTAATAACGAAACTAAAAATGCAATTGCAATAAAATATGAAAGTGAAAATACTTGCGTAACTACTTCGCCAATAAAAAAAGGAACGAAGTTTAAGATGGAAGTAACAAATAATATTGAATGTTATACTTACATTTTTGGTGAGGAGACAGATGGAAAAAGTTATGTTTTATTTCCGTACACAAAAAAACATTCGCCCTATTGTGGTGTAACTGGAACGAGATTATTTCCAAAAGATTATTCGATGCAAGCAGATGAAATCGGAACACGTGATCGCATTGCAATTATTGTTACGCGCGAGCCACTCGATTATGTTGTTTTAAATGATGCAATGAATAAATCGTCAGCAAAAGGTTTAGCGGCAATGTTAAAAGCTGCGTTGGGTGATAAAATTAGTAGTGATGTGCAAATTGATGGTTCTACAAAGATTTCTGCAAAGGGCGCATTAAAAGTGGGTCAAGCTTTTGCAATTGTTGTGGAGATAGATAAAAATTAGGAATTAATTCTACTACTTCTAAGAACGCAACACCTTTGAAGCATTAAAGAAATGGGCAAATGATAAATTCATAGAATCTTTAAGATTTCCTATGGATTCTCACTATGAATACACTTACTTTTGCCCAGTGACTACAAACGCAATCATTTCCGTAAAGGATTTAAAGAAAAACTACGGCGAATTCCAAGCTGTAAAAGGAATTTCTTTTGAAGTTTATCAAGGAGAAATTTTCGGATTATTAGGTCCAAATGGAGCAGGGAAAACTACTACGCTCGAAATCATTGAAACATTACGTGAGAAAACTTCTGGCACCGTTCACCTTGCTGGAATGGATATTAGCAAAGATGGAAATGCGATCAAACAAATGATTGGCGTTCAACTTCAGGCTGCTGGTTATTATCCAAGTCTTACGCTTATTGAGTTGATAAAACTTTTTTCTGGGCTTTATGATATCGAAACAGATGCAATGAAAATGTTGCGATCGGTTGGATTAGAAGATAAAGCAAAAGCAAAATACAAAGAACTTTCGGGCGGACAAAAACAACGTTTCTCTATTGCAACAACGTTAATCAATAAACCAACAATTATTTTTTTAGATGAACCAACAACAGGTTTAGATCCACAAGCGCGAAGAAATTTATGGGATTTAATTCGTACCATTCGTGATGATGGAGCTACCGTTGTTATCACCACACATTACATGGATGAAGCAGAACAATTATGCGATCGTGTTGCAGTAATGGAAGCAGGAAAAATTATTGCATTAGATACTCCCGATGCACTTATTGATAATTTAATTGCTAGTGGATTCGAGCGTACTAAAGAAGTGAAGAAAGCAAATTTGGAAGATGTATTTTTAAGTCTTACCGGACAAGAGTGGCGAGACGAATAAATTAATTAACAATAAAAAATATTTATTTAATTATTCTCACCGAGAACAAATAAAATTTATGTCAAGAGAATACAGTCAGTTTCGTGCAATGATTGCAATTGCAAGAGCAAGCTTCAGATCAATAACACGCAGTCCTTCAGCAGTAGTTTTTACACTTGTGTTTCCACTGATATTTATTTTAGTATTTGGATTTTTAGGAGGTAGTTCCATAAAATTAAATGTAGCACTTTCGAAAGATTCGGATACTAAAAATCCCATCTATGAAGGAATGATTTTCAATCCTGCATTATCCGTACAACACGATTTAACAATAGAAGAGCAACAAACACTTTTACAAAAAGGTAAGATTGATGCAATCATTAATATTCGTAAAGTTGTTGCTGATAGTTCATGGAAATACAAAGTAGATGTATACACTACTTTATCATCACGAGAAAAAGGTATCATCGTTAAATCAATTTTAGAACACTTAATTGACAAAGCAAACTTAAAAGCTGCGCATATTGATGAACCACTTGCAGAACTTGTTCCTCAAATTGTACAAGGACGAGAATATAAAACTATTGATTTTATTTTACCTGGGCAATTAGGATTTTCATTACTAAGCACTGGAGTTTTCGGAACTGCATTTGTATTTTTTAATTTACGACAAACGCTTGTTATTAAAAGATTCTTTGCAACACCCATCAAAAAACCATTCATTGTTTTAGGCGAAGCGATGAGTAGATTAGTGTTTGCATTATTAGGCGCAGCATTTATAATTGGCATCGGGCATTTTGCTTTTGGATTTACATTGATACATGGCTTTAGTACATTTTTATCGATGCTTGGATTATCAGCACTTGGCCTTATAGTATTTATGGGATTTGGATTTGTTGTTTCGGGAATTGCAAAAAGCGAGAGTACTATTCCGCCATTAGCAAACATCATCACCTTACCTCAATTTTTACTTTCGGGAACTTTCTTTAGCATAGAGAATTTCCCTTCTTGGCTACAACCATTATGTAAAATTTTACCTCTTACGTATCTCAATGAGGCTATGCGAAAAGTAGCTTTCGAAGGGGCAGGATTTTCAGAGATTGCCCTTCCTGTAGGCGTAATTTTGTTGTGGGGTGTCATAGTTTATGCCGCTGCGGTGCGCCTTTTCCGCTGGGAATAATGACTCATTGTCAGTAATTCGGATTGGCTTATTCATTGTTATAGGTTGAAATAAATTATTGAAAAATTCAATAAAGCATCGGGTAATTCGTTACTTGATAAAGCAAAAATTAAATTATTAACGTAAAATCACGAAAGGGATAATGGTCTTCTTTAAATCTATCGTAATTTTGCATCAAATTAAAACAACGCCATGCTAGGTATTTATTTCATTTCAATTGTGTTTATGTTAATTGGTTGGTTGGTGAGTCGTCAGCTGAAAAATAAATTTGCGCTCTATTCTCAAACTCAATTAAGCAACAATCTCAGCGGACAAGATATCGCAGAGAGAATGTTAAAGGATAATAATATTACGGATGTAAAAGTTATCTCTGTTGAAGGTCGCTTATCAGATCATTATAATCCTTTAGATAAAACTGTGAACTTAAGTCATGATGTTTTTTACGGACGCAATGCTGCTGCTGCTGCGGTTGCTGCACATGAATGCGGACATGCTGTTCAACATGCGCAAGCATACAGTATGTTACAATTACGTTCTGCATTAGTTCCAGTAGTTAGTTTCTCCTCGCAATACATGCCTTGGGTTTTATTAGCAGGAATATTTACTATTAATATTTTCCCAACATTATTATTAGCAGGAATTGTTTTATTTTCTGCAACAACAGTATTTAGTCTTATCACCTTACCTGTTGAATTTGATGCTAGTCGTCGTGGATTAGTATGGTTAGAAAACTCACACACTGTTAGCACACAAGAGCAAACGATGGCTAAAGATGCTTTATGGTGGGCCGCAATGACCTATGTTGTTGCAGCACTTTCATCCATTGCAACGTTGATGTATTATGTGATGATATATATGGGGAGAAGGAATTAATCCCGATGGCTATCGGGATATGAGTTATGAGTTATGAGTTTCGTCCAGATAGTTATCGGGATTAGAATTAAAAAAAATTAGTTTACCTTGAATCTGGCAACTATTCGATTTAATTTATAAATCCATTTCTCCTGCATTATTGATTTTTGGTAAGAAGTACAAAAAGCTTATGAAAATCAAATTTTATTTGAGTCTTTTTATTTTAATTTTTTACCAGCTCACTTTACAATTAACACTTTTGAAGATGTAGATTTCTTTCCGCAAATTGATTTAACAAAATATAATCCTGAAGGGTAATCTGAAAGATTTATATGGATTTCATTTTCATTAATATTAAAAAATTGTTTTACGATCTTACCATAACTATCAAATATTTGCAGGCTCCAAACACCTGGAAATAAAGCAAACTTTGATACTGTAAACTCTCCGCTTGATGGATTTGGAAATAATTTAATTAAACCAGAAGAATTATTTTCAGAAATCCCAACAGACCCACCGCCATTGGTGGTTTTTAAGATGGAATGTGTTGATGCTGCATAACCAGTTTGGGAAGATAAAAATTGAAACTTGTAAATTTGGTAATAAGGAAGTGGTGATGTGTCTATCAATGTATATTGAAGATTAAATGTTATACCATAATCAATTGTTTTCCATATATCTCGATTAACAATTATGTAGCCATTACCATCTGCAAAAAAGGCAACATCATTAACAGCTCCAAATTGAGGATTGATATAAGATAGCCAATTAATTCCGCCATCTGTTGAATACTTTAGGCCAAACGGTGTGCTATTTATTCCGAAACCACCAAACCAACAAACAGAATCATTATAACAAGACATCGAATACGCATCAATATTACCACTATTACAGTCTTCGTGAATTTTATTCCAAGTAACACCGCGATTCGCAGTTTTATATAATACTTCATCTATACCAATTGCATAACCAATCGAATCACTTGGAAAATAAAGTTTGTGAATATAATTAAGTTGTGAATTACAAGGTTTAGGTAATGTAAATTCATTTACACTCAATCCAGAATTGTAAGTTACATTTAAAGTATAGTTAAAATTGTCGCACCGACCGCTAAAAAAAACAGTATCAAAGTTAATTGCATGACATTGTCCTCCCAATAAGCCATTACAATTTGTGGTTGGATTATTACTCGCCCAAGTATTTCCTCCGTCAAATGACTTTAGGATTTCATTTGGTAGCGAACTTAAGTATCCAGTATCTTTATTCAAAAAATAAATGCCACCATAATTTTTTGCAGTATCCATTGGTATCTTATTCCAATTTATACCACCGTCAATAGTCTTCATAAATAAACCTTTATCTCCAGAAACCCAACAAGTATCTTTGTTTAAACAAAAAATATCGGTAATTTGATGAGTACTGTCTAAATAAATAGTTGTCCATTGCGCACTTAACTTTGCAGATGCAGTAAAAGCGATACAAACAATTATAATTATAATTCTTTTTAATTGCAACATATTAGCTTTATTGATTCTTATCAGAATATGCGATGTAATATTTATCCTTGATTTTTAAATTTATCTTTACACAATTTTAATTATTGAACAGATACAATGCTTTTACATTTGTAATTAACTCAGACTTTTTACTTTATTTTTTAATTAATCATTTTATAATTAAAATTTTTGAGGATGTAGATTTCTTTCCGCAAATTGATTTAACAAAATATAATCCTGATGAGTAATCTGATAGATTGATATGAATTTCGTTTTCATTCAAATTAAAAAATTGTTTCACCAACTTACCAAAGTTATCAAATATTTGTACGCTCCATAAGCCTGGAAACAAAGCAAATTTTGATACTGTAAATTCTCCACTTGATGGATTTGGAAATAATTTAATTAAACCTGAAGAATTATTTTCAGGAATACCAACAGGACCTCCACCGTTTGTTGTTTTTAAAATAGAATGTGTTGAAGCTGCGTAACCCGTTTGAGAATTTAAAAAGAAAAATTGATTAATTCTAATTTGCGAAAATGGAGAAGAATTTAACAAATGATATTGAAAATTGAAAGTTAGCCCATAATCTATTGTTTTAAAAATATCTTCATCAACATTAATAATATAGCCTGACCCATCAGAAAAAAAAGCAAGATCTCTTACAAATCCGATTTGACTATTAGTGTTGTAAACAATCCAATTATTTCCGCCATCAATTGAATATTGCAAATGTTTTATACTATTATTTTTGCTTCCTCCAAACCATAAAATAGAATCGTTATAACATGACAATCCAAAAACATCCATTCCAAACCCTAAACACTCTTCGTGAACTTGGATCCAAGTCAAACCATTGTCAACGGTTTTAAATAATGCCTCATCTGCTCCAGCAGCGTAGCCAATTGAGTCATTAGTAAAAAGAAAATTTATTAAGTAGTTCCCACTATTGCCACAGGTAATAGGAATGGGAATTTGGTTAAAATTTATTGCACTATCGAAACTAGAGTATATTCCAACATCAAATGGATAACAACCTGCAATAAAAATAATTGTATCCGTATTATTAGCATGAAGGTTTGTAAACAAAAATGATCCAGAACATGAAGAAATAGTGCTTATAACTTTCACCCACGTATTTCCACCATCATTTGTTCGATAAATACTTCCTTGATCATTTAACATGTAGCCATTTAAATAATCAGAAAAATAAATTCTACCAAAGTTAATAGTTGAATCAATTGTGATAACATTCCAACTGCTTCCTCCATCTAAAGATTTCATGAAAAATCCTTTATCACCTGAGACCCAACATGTATCTGAATTTAAACTGAAAATATTATTAATATTATGAGTAGTGTCAGAATACACCTCAGACCATTGAGAAAAAGCTGATTGAATATGAATCAAAAAACTAAATATTATAATAAATAGTTTTTTAAAACTAGTTAATCTATACATATTAATTTAATTGATTTTTTTTGATAAAGTGACGTTATAATACAAGTATAAACCCCTTGAACTAAATTGAGTTCTGATCTATACAAATAATAATTCGTTGTGCCATTTTGAATATTAACATTTTTTAACAAATGCTTAACTAATCTTCCAAATCCATCATACAAATCTATAGTAATTATATTGTCTGTATTAGACGTTACACTTATATTAGAAAATTCGTGAAATGGATTTGGGTAAGATATTACATTAAAACTTTCTTTTGGTTGAACTTGACTATTTAAATAATTTTGACTTCTTCTTTCATTTGCATTAAATGGACCTGGATTTGGTTCAATGTGCGCATGAAATTTTGATCCTGCGATAGCTTGAAAACCAGGATTCATTTTTATTGAATTAGATGCATACATGTTTATATAACTTCCTGACTGAATTTGATAACCACATCCCTGATTTGACAACTCAATATTTTGACTTGCCTTATCAATTTCATAATAAGAAGTCACTGGGTCACATAATGAAAGATTTTGCGAGACATCCATTATAAATGGTTGACAGAATGCGGTTTCGCGAGAATTATGTGTCAGAATAGGATCTCTTCCAGTCCAAACAGGAACTACTAATCCATTACAAATTTTTAAATTAATATAATCAGTAGTTACGAAATTGTTTGCTGTAAGGGTCTGGAACTGATTATCACTTATTTGTTGTTCCGTCCAAGTCGAACCACCATCAATAGATAAAGAAAGGTAAGTATTTGTATTTTGTGAAACATCTTGCCCGTAATAAATTATACCCAAATAACCAGTATATGGATCACAAGCCAACCAAGAATCCCAATGCAAAGGAAGTATGGAACTATTCACTACAAGTGGAGATGACCAAGAATTACCTCCATCAGAAGATTTAATAAAATAAACATTTGCGTTGCAAGTTGATGATGTATTACAATTGCAATTTGGGTTTGTTATTGAAGTACATGGATCTCCAACATTTGACCAACAAATATAAATATCACCATTTTGTTGATTTATTGACATTGTTATCCAACTTGCAACTGCAGCTGAAGAAAGAGTTGATAAAGAACCAATTTTAGGATTATTTCGTATTCCATTAATCTCCAAATTTGGAATATATCCTGATGATATCCATGTTTGTGATAAATGAGACCATTTTGCAAACCCTATAAATTTCTCTATGCTGGCGTGAGAGTTTAATCCATCATATATTGACCAACAAGCGTATGCATCTCCATTTGGAGCCACCGCAATATTAATTCCATGATTGTATTTTAAGTTTGGACTATTGGGAGGATTAAAAAGAAGTGGATCTGTTAAATCTGTAGGCGGATCCCAATTGATTAGTTGACTACTAACAACATTTCCTGTCCTTGCAAAAATTTGCGTTATATTAATATCCCATCCTGCAAATAATTCCAAGTGATCTGCAATTGGTCTATCGTCTATATCAAGATAATTTTTATCACTTGCATTTGAAAGTATGAATGGATTTGAGTTTGTAACAAAATTATCATCCGAGTAAATTATGTTGTTATCACTAATCGTTGACAAATAATTAAAATATTTTCTATCATTATGGTCTAGAACAATTGAAGGGTCATAAGTATTTGGAAGGCCAATAAAGTCAGGTGGTGCGGATGTTGCCTTCCAAGTACTTCCACCATCATCGCTATAAAAAATTGCTTCACCTCTTAAATTATTCACTCCATCATTATAATTTGCATTATTTGCATTGACTATGTGTAATGGATTTAACGGATTAATATATATCGAGTTTTCTCCCAAATTTAAAAATTTTGAATTTGGAGTATTCGATGATTCAATCATCACATCAGGTGTATTAAAATTTATTGGTATTTGAGCATTGATGTTTAAATAACAAAGTACTCCAATAAATATAATTAGTATTTTCATTGTACAAGTTATTTCGAATTTTATATTATTTTTAATTGCACCGAGTAGTTGCATTCTTCATTATTCTATTTTTTATTTGCAGCAACCTTTTTTACCCTCTTGCAAATTATTTTAAGCGTAGAAATTAGTCGAAATTTGCTTTCAAATTATTCTAGAAAATCATATTACAACTAGTTCATTTTTCTTTTCTCGAGCAGAATACTTTTTATCATTTTTCACAAATCTTAATTATTTTATTTATTTCTGAATTGCATGGTAAATCAGTTTTTACGAAATAAATTCCATCGGGTAAATTTTGTAAACTTAGAGTTGACGATTCCGATGTCAATAAAGTACTATAAACTTCTCTGCCTAATTGATCAATCAAAATAAGATTCATTTTAGTTGAAGTATTGGTTTCCATTTTCACCGTTACTGATGAAGCGAAAACAGTTGGGTAGATTATAATCTTACAATCATCTTTATTTTCATTATTTGCAACGATACTATTTGTGTTGGCCATACGTAAACTATTGCGTTGAAATGTACATGAAGCAATGGTAACTGGTTCAACTCTTACTGCTAAATTAGAATTTGCCTTTGCTGAGAATCCATCTTTTAATGCAATATAATTACTCGCAACTAATTCTAACCCTGAGCCGGCATCAGCTATATAATTTCCAGGACCATTGTTTACATCCACATGATTACCGGCTTCAATAATTCCATCTACGTAATAACTGTTCGGCTCATTTGCAACTTCTGTTTTGTTCTGAAAAAGTAAAGTTTGGTTTGTTAAAGTATTATCAAATTTCTTTATTAATCTTCCACCATTCCTATCAATTGCGATGCGGGGCATACCTCGGAAAGCATTTATATTTTCGAATTCTAAGGTACTTCCTGCTCCTAGTAAAAAAGCTGCATCAAAAACCGTAACACAAGGTTCAATAGTTAATTTACTGCCACTTACTAAACGGTATAATGAAGCGTATTTAGCATCAGCTATAATTGCAGGGTCATGTGGGAAGGATGGATCTTCACATCTCAAATCTGTAACAACAGGTACATCTCTAGGATCTGTAAAAGGGCCTCCGTTTTCAACAGTATTTGAAAATCCTACTTCATCATTTGGAGCAATTACAGATGGATAAACTCCTCTTATAGTTTTAAAAGTATATCCTGATGGGAAATGTAGATCATTAGTGGTTATTGTTGCATCACTAGGATTGAAAATTAATTTATCAATAGGGTTAATATCTCTTAATTCAAAATCTGTATCAATGAAATAATGTTGTTGATAACCAGATAATGAATTTGTTGTTGCATTAAATGAAGTTTCATATCCAGCTAACCCAGTTCCTGTTGAATTTAGTGCTGGTGCTGATAGTAATGAATATGGTGGAGGATAAATAAAATTAAAAGTTGATTGTGTACTTCTAAAGTTATCAATAGGAGCTGGGAGAGCAGTTCCCATATTAGTGCAATTGCTTGGGTTAGGAATTTCTGAATAAAGGAAATAATTAATTATACCATCAACAAATAATTGATTATTTAAATTATAATTATACGGGTTAAAATTATTATGATCAGTAATAATTGATGGAAGAAAGCATATATCCCAGGCAGTAGAATAAGCGATGCAATTATTAATACAAAAAGGATAATACCTCATTCTTCCACGTGTATTATCGTAACACCATGAAACAGTTGATAAAAGCGTAGTAGGAGATGGAGTCGCGCCAAAACAATACGCATTAATTGTATGTTTAATTATAGTATGCGGTAGTAATTTTGCATTCGTAGTGCTGATGTACGGATGGTTATTCACAAAAGCGTCTGAAATAAGTGTTTGTCTATTTGAACCAACATTTGACCAATCTAATGGAAGAAAATCAGGAAGCATATTAGATATTTGTCCCCATTGTCTATTGTTTGGATCATATGGATCCGTTGGCATGAATAAGTCTCTTTGTGATGGAGGATTTATTGGATTATTAGGACAACCAGAGACAGTTAATGCACAGGGAACAGTAAAAGGAAATGACACTACTTCCATTTGATAGGTTACACTGATACTATTACCATTGATGAATTGTAGCCAAGGAAATTTATTGTTTAATAGAATTTGATATTCGCCACTATAGGGTGGAGCATGAACCGAACCTAGGCTAAATGGATTGTAAGGAATACTCCATGATTGAAAATTTGCATCCCAATAATTCCCAATTGGAATATTAATTCCAGTTATATTCTGATATGAATTAATTACATCCTGAGCAATGCTGTTCAACGAAGAAAGTAATATTAAATTTAAAAGTGCCAATTTTATTTTCAGTTTCATAATTTAATGATTTTAGAATATGAATTTAGAAAAGGGAAACTTGAAGCTTTTATAAAATAAACACCTGATCGAAGACTAGAAGTATCAATTGTAAAATTTTCTTTATTTAGTGTGTTTTCATAAACAAGGGCCCCCATTATAGAAAATATTTTAATAAATACGGGTCCATTTATATTAGCATCGGTTCTTAAATATAATTTTTCATTACAAGGATTTGGATATAAAATTATATCTTTAGAAATATCGTTAGTTGATTTAATTGAAGTTGAAGCTGCACAGATTACGGCTGAATTGAGAATAACATTTGAGTCATTTATACCAATAGAAGTTTCCAAAGTGATTGGGCTTATCGTCATCGAAGAATCATCATATGGCACATTAATTACTGTCTCAGTAATTAATGAAGGAACTATCTGATCATGACAACCCTTTCCATGTTCATCCGTTGCAGTTATCAATAATTTATTTGTTGGTGTTCCACTATGATAAGTCGATCCTACCCAAATTATTTTATTATCCTGATACGAACTTGCATTGTAATAGCCGTATTCTGCTGGGACGGTAGGATTTGAATACGTTTTAGACAAGCTTAATATATTTCCAATGCTATCAAGTTCATAAGTTGTGGAATAGTCAACGCACAATATTGTGTTGCTATTAGTAATATACCTTGAGCCTGATAATTTAGGACCTCCACCTAAATAATGATACCTTTTTGTCCAATTAACGTTTAACAAAGTATCCAATTCTACATAGCAATATTTATCTGTTGCTCCAAAAATCGTATCGTTATATACGAATCCACAAAGTACTTTATTATTATTCTGACTTATAGATAAATCACTATAATTTGGCCATGAATCCGAAGTGATCACCTTCAAATATTCAATTGAAAGGTCTTGATTCCATTTAATTAACATTACATCTACCTTATAAGTTAGTGAATCTCTATAACCAAATCCTATCATATAATAATTCACAATATTATTCTCTTCTTTCTTAACGACTTTGGTAAATATTGTATTTAAATGAGAATTAAGATTATAAGATTTTGCATTAATTAATTGACCATTATTATTATTTAGCTGAACAAGAAGCGATTTATCGGTTGCGTCAACAAATGCAGTATTATAATTTCCAAATAATAGTAAAGTATCGCCACTTATATCAAGGTAATCCAGTCGTATGTTTGACCCATAAAGTTTAATTTCCTGTGTCCAAATTGTATCACCGTTTAAGTCGGTTTTAATAATGAAAGTTGTGAGGTCCGGAAAATATGAGGTTGCCAATATTAATAAAGTAGTATCCGATACTTTAACGACTTTACTCGAAAAAATTTCTAAGGAGTCTCTAAAGTAACTTTTCGTCCACAATTCATTTAATAATGAATCAGTCTTTATTAATAGTAGTCCTCTTTTAGTGGGTGTACAATAAGTTGTGCCTAATACATAATAAGTACTATCAGGATTATACAACACCGAAGTTGCATAAGTGTTACTCAAATTATAATTTAATTCTTTTTGAAATAGCTGCTGCGCATTTGCACTATTACTTAAAACAAAGAAATTTAAAATAATAAAACAAATGCACCAATTCCGCTTAATAACGGAAGGATAACTTTTAACAAAACTAGATTTAAAATTATTTTTCATTAGATTTATTACTTCAATGAATTATTTTTTATTTGCATCTATCTTAGTCTCCAACTCTTTAACACGAGCTTCAAGTTGTAAAACATACATGTAAAGTTCTTCAATTTTTTCGTAAGAAGCGGGAACTAATTTACCGAGGTTCATTCCTTCCTCGGCAACTTCAGAAGCTGTAGGAATTCCGGGTAAGTGCTTATTTTCTTTTAAAAAATTCTTAAGCTCTACAAAGCTTAACATCTTATGCTCCTTATTAAACACATAATCTGGCCAACTAGGTGTTCCCAAAGAACAATAGATTTCCTTTGCGCCCAATTTTCCATCTACTAACATTTTATATGGAGTTGATGCAAGAGAGTAGGAAAGATTTGCATTGCTAAATCCAACTAATACCGTTGTTTCTCCAGTAGTGTTTTTTATAAGACGCATTGCTTCCGATCCATCAACTGAAAATCCCAGAATATGATTTGCTGGGTGAAATATACCAGTGGTATTATCTTGATACCAAGTATAGTCCGGATTAGTTCTTATTGAATAGGAATTTACTCCTTTTATCATTGGAGCGCTCACAAGATTTGGTATAATTTGTAACGATGTAAGGTCAAGAGTAAAAATTGAATTCCCAGCAACATGTAATTTTTCAGTCGGGGAATTTGTTCCTAACCCAAATCGTCGATTACAACTCCATACATCATTAATATTTGATTGAGCTTGGTACCAAGGCAAAACATTTACGCCTGAACATCTACCTGGTGGGTTAATAACAATTAACCCAGTTCTTGAAAAATTACCAAGACTATCAACTATTAATAATGATTCACCAGCTCCAGATAAATGAGAAGCTTTTATATCACCATTACCTTTTATTCGAAGTGCTTCAATATAATTTGTTTTAAAAACTAAATCAGACGAATCCTTAGTGCCAATAAACTGCGTTGCAGGATTTGTACTCGCGTTTCCAGTCATTGTCCAATCTTCGCGTTCTGGTTGTGTTAAATTGCCATTACCTAATGTACGACAGCCATTGGCATCAATTACTGCTAAAAAATAGTCGCCAGCCGATAGATTAGAGATATTCGCTGTAGTTTGATTGTTTTGCCAAACATAAACGAAAGGAGCAACTCCTCCAGCAACAACTGACTGAACACTACCATTCGCACAATTGTAGCAACTTAAGTTATAATTTCCAAAAAGAGAGGTTGTAAATGCTAAAGTAAGCTTAGCTGGTTGTGATAAGGATATTTGCCCATCTATCTATGCACCGTTTTGATCAAAAACACGTACCAAATATATTCCATCTCTTAAACCACTTGGGTTTTGATCGAAACTGCCTTTATTCCATTGAAAAGAATAAGGGGGTATTCCACCTGCAACTGTTAAATTAATAACTCCATCATGACCATCAAAACAGGATATATTAAAACCATTATGATTGATAGAAGTAATACTTGAAATATGCAATGCTGTTGGCTCAATCAAAGTATAGCTTGAAGAGGAGGTACAATTTGTTGCATCCGTAACGGTTATTGAATATGTGCCAACCGATAAATTATCAATTTCTTCTTTTGTACTTCCTCCACTCCATAAAATATTGTAAGGTGGTGTTCCTCCATGAATCTCTGAACGTATTACTCCATTTGATCCACCATTTTTCGAAATATTGGTTCCTCCTTCAAAAACGCTTGGGTTAAGGATTACAGTCATTCCATTAGGTTGAAATAATTCAACTGTTTTAAATTTAGTGTGATTGCTAAAATCAGTAACAGTAACTGAATAAACTCCAGCTTGTACATTATGAATAGAAGAAGTAGTTGCTCCATTACTCCATTGATAATAAAATGGTCCATAATCACCAATAGCAATCGCTTCAATATCACCATCCGAACCACCATGGCAGCTTACATTGTATCCACCTTCAAAACGCGATAAGTTAAAGGTAACATCAATTTGCGCAGATGCAGTTTGGGAAATTAAAAAACATAAAGCAAGAGCAAACATTTTCAAATAGGTAAAATTGCTTTTCATAAATATCAGTTTTAGTTAAAGATTCAAATCGAAACTCTCAAGCATAATAGAACTAATTAAATTGCTGCCACAAAATATTGCAACCTCTCTAAAAAACTAAATAATTTCTACCAGTACTTAACTATTAAAATCTAAATGCACTTAGCTTAAGAAAACTCTAAAATATTTAAAGTAATACAATAATTGATAATCAAAGATATAATATAATATTTGAAATAACATAAAAAAATACAACTCCTTTTAAATTTAACATTAAGATTTTACTTTTCCCAGCGCTACTGATTTTTGATAAGCCGCCCAAATAGCTCTTGAAATTGCAGTTCTAAATCCTGCTTTATCGAGATAATACAATGCTTCGGCTGATGTTCCTCCTGGTGATGTTACCTGATTTCGAAGGCGTGCAAGATGATCGGGTGATTGCATTGCATATTCAACAGATCCTTTCACAGTTTGTAATACCAATTTTTCTGATACATATCGTGGAAATCCTAAGTGAACACCTGCATCTACCATCGCTTCCATGAATGCAAAAACATAAGCTGGTCCGGTGCCTGATAATGCCGTTGCCATATCTAAATAATTTTCATCTTCCATAAAAATTTCTTCACCTAAAGCACCTAATATTGCTTTTGCTTGCGCGCGTTGTTCGTCGCTAACAGCTTTAGATGTTGTCCATACACTCATGCCCTCGCCTATTTGCGCAGGAGTATTTGGCATTGCACGTGCAACAAAAGGATGCGATAAGCCATTTTCAATAACCGAAATTTTTGCTCCAGCAATAATGGAAAGTACAAGTGCCGTAGGCTTAATTTTCCCATCTAATGTTTTTAAAACTCCTTCGAGCATTTGCGGCTTTATAGATAAAACAACAACATCAGCATCTGCAACAGCCTCTTGACTATTTACCGTTGTACCAATAGAATATTTGCTCTTTAGCTCATCATTTCGAACTGCTCGCAATCCTGATGCAATAATTTTGGAAGCAGGAAGTAATTCTTTTACTAATAATCCTCTAATCATCGCTTCAGCCATAGCGCCAGGACCAACAAAAGTAATTTTTGTGTTTTTTAACATATATGTAGAAATGTAATTTACGAAATTAGTTCAATATGCACCATTTATAGTAACACCTACTATAGAAATTTAAAAACATATTAACGTGATTTATTGATAAGAATCATTTGCCTCGCTTTTAATGTTTGGTTACTTTCGCAGAATGGCACTATCGGAAGAAATCATTAAGCGCATTCATTTACTAGAGCAGAAATACACCGCTATGGGTCAGGATTTGGTATCCTACCTCGATGGTTTACTCTATGCAGATTTTATCACCTATTGGGATTATATCCATTTAGATACTTTGTTGAGTTTACAACATCCCAAAACCAGCTTCCCTGATGAATCAGTATTTATCATGTATCATCAGATCACTGAATTATTTTTCAAACTTTCATTGCATGAACTAAAACAAATCACCGATCAAGATCCTGTTGATGCAACATTTATGGCGCAACGTATTCAACGAGTGAATCGTTATTTTTCGGTGCTCACAAGTTCATTCGATATTATGGTTGATGGTATGGAGCCAAAGCAGTTTCAGCAATTTAGAATGTCGTTGTTACCTGCGAGCGGATTTCAATCAGCGCAATATCGTACAATAGAAATTTATGCTACCGACTTTATCAATTTAGTTGCAAAAGATCATCGTGAAAAATTTATTAATAAACCAGATGTTGCTATTGAAGAAATGTTCGCACATATTTATTGGAATGCTGGCGCAACAGAATTAGCAACAGGAAAGAAAACACTTACGCTTAAACAATTTGAAGAAAAATATTCGAAAGATTTAATTGCTTTAGCAGAAGGAAAACGAAAAAATAATCTTTTTGCTCTTTACAAAAGTCTTTCTAAGGAAGAACAAAATAATTCCAATTTAATAACTGCATTTAAACAATTAGATGTAAATGTAAATATCAACTGGCCATTGATGCATTATAAATCGGCTGTAAGATATCTACACAAAAATCCAGAAGACATTGCAGCGACGGGCGGAACAAATTGGCAGAAATACTTACCTCCTCGTTTTCAGAAGCGTGTATTCTATCCAGAACTTTGGAGTGAATCTGAATTAGAAGAGTGGGGAAAAAGTTGGGTAGAAGATTTGTTTGCGGCGAAAAAATAATTCAATAATTTAATGCAGTGTTTTTAATACTTCATTTGTTAATGCGTTATAGTCATCGTTGAAATGATGTCCACCAGGAATTACAACAGTCCTACATTGCGTTGGAGTTAATGTAGTTTTTGTCCATGGCTCTTCGTCTTCGCCAAATATTGCAACGAGCTCTGGTCCCTTCAACTGCTTTAAACTTTTTGCAACATCATAATCATCACTCAACGATCCAATCGAAAGCATATCACTTACGTGGATTTCAAAATCGGCAGATGTTGATGGTGATAATAATACTAATGATTTGACTTTTTCTTTTAAGTCAGTAGGAAGTTGCTGGTAGAGAAAAGGCATTGCATCTGCACCGAAAGAATAACCAGCAAGAATAATATCATCACGATGCCAAAGATTCATGTAATAACGAATTACGGGAACGATATCTTTTGTGGTTTTTGCAGGAGTACTTTCTGTCCAGAAATATTTTAATGCATCTAAACCGATAACAGGCATTCCTTTCATCGTCATTCCGTTTGCAAATCCTTGATCAAATCCCGTCCATCCACCATCGCCAGAAATTAAAAATACAAGCGGCATCGACTCCTCCTTTGGGCTAAGATTAAGGATTAACGGTAAATCGTTTCCGGCATCACCTTGTTGCACTTTATGGATGGGAGCTATTACAATTGGTATTAATAATTTTTCTACTGCTGCATGAAATTGTGGCACCCAATTTTTCTCTATCGAATAACCATGGCCAACATTTTTTAGAATAACTTCTTCTGTATTTCCTACTTGCTTTAAAAAGTTTGTCGTTGATGTGAAATCACAAACTTTATCAACAGTTCCTTGTAATGAAATCATGAGGTTAGATAATTTTGTTACTGGTTGAAGGTCGTAACCACAACCTTTTTTCCAAGGATGACATTCTAATCCTGAGCCTTTACAAAGTGGTCGATCTAATTCCATATCTGGACAAAATCCTAATACTACTCCACCACGAAATGTATTCGCTGGTGATTGCGCTAACAATCCATAAACTAATGTTGCACCAGAGGAGAATCCTACTAATAATGGTTGATAATATTCATGAAATCCCATCTTCTTTTGAATCAGTTTACTTAGATTTTCAAAATCAGCAGCGGGATATAAACAGGATTGTTTTCTTTGTTGCAAATTTTTCATCAACGAACGCATATCAATTCCGATCACTAATGTTTTATCATCACGACATTGTTTTGCCATGTTATCCATTCCTTTATTCCAACCTCCATCACCAGAGATAAAAAGTACTAAGCGCTCAGGATTTTTTGGTTTATATAGAACCAATTTTCCAAATGGTTTTACAGATAATGTATCATTTGTCGCATAAACATATTCGAACGATACAATGCTAATCACAAACAATAAGAGAAACTTTAATTGGTTCATTCGATTACGGGTTTATATTTCATTACTTCTTTTAATGCTTTCGGCAATCCTATTAAATCATAATGATGCGAGAAAACAATATACCTACTTATCCAATAACTTGCATATTTATCCTTTGCTTGTCGTCGACCACGATACTCTTTAAATTGATTCAAATGTTCGTATGCATAATTAATTCCTTTAGCGGCGGGATGTCGGTACTCATTCAATCCTGCAAGAGGAGCCATGCCGATGTTCAATGTTGTTGCTCCATTTTCCTTCGCATAATTTATTAAACTGATCATCATAAAATCGGTACAAAATGATGGTGAATTAGGAAGTAAACGTAAGAGATCATAGGTCATTTCATCTTGCTTGTAATCAGGAACGATATTCATAAACCCACAAGTTTTTCCTTCTGCATTCTTTAAAACAAGGATGACTTGATTACGTAATTCATACTTATCGAAAACTCCTTGAGAAAAAGCCATTTCTTCCTCGTTAATATCGGTTAACCATTTATCCGAAATTTGTTGCAATTGTTTCAACGTATCGAATGAATGAATAGGCTTAATTATTTTTATAACATATCCATTTCGTATTGCAGCATTGAATGCATTGCGTAAAGATTTATTTGCATTTCCATCAAGAGAAAAAGTAGAGAGATTAACTACAGCTTCTTGTCCGATTGGAATTGTTTTTTTATCCAGCGAATAAAAATATTCAAGACTTTCTTTTCCTACGCGATACCAAATAACTTTAAGTCCTTTCTTGAGAGAAAATTTTTCAAATGCACTAATTAATGATTTCTTTTCAGCGATATTTTCTGCAACAGGTTCTTCCAATGCAATTGCATAGCCTCTCGTTAATCGGTAAGAAACAAATCCATTACGTTTATCGTTAAAGAAAAATTGTTTGTCGGGATACGTTTTAAAATAATCCAATACCGATTTACCATACTGCTGAACCAATTTATCAGCTTGTAAAAAATCGGCATCTTCCGGTTCATATTCATAAAGGTAAGGACGTGCAAGACTTACTAAGAGATACGTCATCGTAAGAATTCCAGAAAGGCGAATACTCCAGAGAAATGCTTTACCAATACCTGTATGCGCTTGTAAAACATCTACGTTAAGCAAGAAAAAAGATTCTAATGTATGAATCATCGATTGCCATAAAGTAAAGTCGATGCCGAAATGATGTTTATCTAAAAAGTAAAAGCCAGCTACCGAAAAAATCATTACCGTAAGTATCGATAAAATTGCTGAACGAATTCCATCCCATGTTGAAGTTTTTTCACTTCGAATAATGTAATTGGAGCGTGTAACAAAAAGAATCATAATTGTAAATGCTGCAAGACTTGCTTCTTCGTAGTCGATGGCTTTGGTGAGATGTCCTATTAATGATAAAGAAGAAACAACCAACGCGGCGACCCAAGCAATACGTAATCCACGCAAGAGAAATATTGCAGTGAGCATTAGAAATATTCCTGATGCTAGAACAAAATAATTAGAATAATGAATTGCATCAAGAGGGAGAAACTGTCGAAGTAAAACCAAGCGTGAATGTATTGCTGGTGTTAATGCAGAAATTGTATTTACAATTCCAAGCATGAATAAAAGGATTGCTGGTAATATTCTTAATAAGATATTATTCTTATTCCAGAAGAACGAAAACACACCGAATACTAGTGGAAGCCAAAATTCTAGAAATCGAAATAGAACTGTTGCACCTACGGCTTCTGGCATATTTGCTCCTGCATGTTGTAGGTAGGTGATTACTGAAAATTCTATTGCTCCTAGTCCTCGTAAAAATGGCGAAACAACTAATAATACAACAGCAATTGTATAACCAACGAAAGCAGCTTCCCATCCTAATGTAAGATTTAAAGCTTTAAATGCGATCCAGAAATGAATGATTCCTACAAGGTCAATAGCAATTGCATACAATAATGCGATAAACATTTTTTGTGATGTATATATTTTAACATTCATTTCAGCATAGGCAGGAACATGTTTTATAAACCAATCACGAATTTTTCCATTACGATTTATAGCTTTCAAAAAAAATAATATCAACGCTGATAGCACTAATAATCCAATGAATGAAAAAAGTAGTGATGAATCTATTGAAGAATTGAACCATAAATACAATGCGATAGGAATTGCAACAATTGCAACAGCGAGAATTCCTAGAATTGCATAAATGAATGAGCCGAAACGTATTTCCGCTGATTTAATTTCTTTCCCTGCCACATCTTCAAAAAAGCCTAATGATGTTATTCCACCAGCTGGTAAGAAAACGCTAATTAAATTTCTGCTTAGAAAAAGTTTAGTACAATTTATTAAAGAGACTTTAGCTCCTGCAACGATAAAACTTTGTTTGTATAATAATGCTTGAAATAAAATAGTGATTGCTGTTAATACAATTCCATAAAAAAGCCACAAATAATTTACTTGATTTAATACAGCTTCGGTTTTAAATAATTCATTACGTTCTTGATAAAAAAAATAAAGTCCTGAAGCGAGTAAAAATAGTCCTATTAACTCCTTCCATGGCAAGCGGAATCTTGTTAGTAATCGTTTACGGGATATTGCTACTTGCATGGCGCCAAAATTAAGATCTTAATTGTAGATCTTGGCGAAATAAAAATAATTAGGTAAATAAAAAATACAGAAGAAACCTTAGGACTAAGTAGCTATTTTTATTATTGATTATCAAATATTTATCTCCTAATTATAAATAAATTATAGTTTATATCATAAACTAGTCTATGTTTGTAATGTATTTATAAAACATACTAAAATGAAAAACTTATTTGTCCTCATCTCCATCACCTGTTTGATGTACAGCACATCAACATGTGTAGCACAAAAATCAATTAGTGATAAAGATTTAAATCACTATGTATCTATGATGGATACTGCTGAATCGGTTACCTCATGGAAAACAATTAGTGATCAATTTGCAAAACTTGCGACGGGCAATGAAACAAATTGGTTAGTACAATATCATGCAGCTTTCGCTCACGCAATTTATGCCATGCGAATTACTGATATGAAAGAGCGCGATAATTACTTAGATAAAGCGATGGCTTATGCAGAAAAATCTGAAAATGCAAAACCAAAAGAATCGGAAGTACTTGTTTTGAAAGGAATGATAACGGCAATGAAAATTTCTGTTGATCCAAAGCGAGGAATGGAAATGGGACAAGAGTCATCACAACTAGTAAAGCAAGGAAACAAACTGAATCCAGAAAATCCTCGTGCGTATCTTGAAATGGGAGAATCAGCAATGTATATTCCAGAGCAATATGGTGGTGGCAAAAAGAAATCACAAGCGTTATTAGAAACATCTTTAGAAAAATATAAATCTTTTAAATCTGAAGATGTGAATTGGCCACATTGGGGAGAGGCACGTGCAAAACTATTATTAGAAAAATGTAAATCGTTATAATCTAAAAATCACATTTATAAAAATGGAAAATACAGAAAAGGAAATGAGCAGCGAAGAAAGTCTTCGCGTGATTCAGCAAATGATACACACTGCTAAAAGAGATTTTGAAGATGATAGCTTTCATTATCTACTCTGGGGATGGTTGGTATTCGCAGCAAGCTTAGGGCAATTTATTTTATTCAAACAAGGGTTTGAACATTCAGAAATAACATGGCTATTAATGCCTGTTGGAGCAGTGATTGCATTTCTTTACGGAAGAAAACAAGCGAAAAAAGAAAGAGTGAAAACGTATGTTTCTTCTTTTGTAATGTATGTTGTAACTGCCATGATGGTTTCCCTATTTATTGTACTTTGTTTTCAGGGCAAGCTACAACAATATACGTTTCCGATTATTTTAATATTGTATGCTATAATGCTGTTTATAATGGGTGGGATTCTACAATTTAAGCCATTAATAATTGGAGGAATTACCAATTGGATTTTAGCAATTGTTGGGTTCTTCTATTCAGTAGAAATTCAATTATTAATTTTAGCATTAGCCGTTCTTTTAGGATATATTATTCCTGGGTATTTATTAGGCCGTCGGCAACAAAGTGCTAATGCATAAAGCTTAGATTATAAAATTTGATCATTATGAAATCGAAAAAAAATGTTTAAAGACCTCGATCCCTTACTACATCAACAACTGAGATTGTCGATTATATCATTGTTAGTATCAGTAAGAGAAGCAGAATTTACCTTTCTTAAAGAAAAAACAGGTTCCACTGCTGGAAACATCTCAGTGCAAATAAATAAATTAGCAGAAGCAGAATATATTACTGTGACCAAAACATTTAGAGATAATTACCCTTTGACAACGTGCAAAATTACAACGAAAGGAATTAATGCTTTCGAAAATTATGTGAAGGCATTACAAGATTATTTACCTACATCGACTTCAAAAAAGAAGGGCGGCTCAAATTGAGCCGCCCTTTAAAAATAATCTTAAATAAATTTATTCCAATCCATATTTTTTCATGTACTTATGATACAATTGCTGTTGGATATTATGCAAATCAATTTCCTTTCCTAAAATATATGCTAACTCCACTTGATTAGTTCGCATATCCAATGCATCACCAGAAGAGACAAATAATGTTGCATCTTTTCCTTTCTCCAATGAACCAGTAGTTGAATCAATTCCTAATATTCTCGCTGGTGATAATGTAATCGAGGTAAGTGCATCTTCTTTCGATAACCCATAACCTGCTGCCATCCCTGCTTCGAAAGGAAGATTTCTAATTTTCCAATAACCATCATCCGTAATAGCGAAATCAATTCCAGCATTTTTCAAAAGTGAAGGAAGTTTATACGATGCATATACATCCTCATCATCACGCATCGGTAACGCTTGTGTACGCATGATTATTACGGGAATAGCATTCGCTTTTAAAATATCAGTAACACGCCAGCTATCTTCTCCTCCTACTAACACCATTTGTACTTTATATAATTTGCAAAAGTTTACAGAAGCAATAATATCTCTCGCAAGATTTGCTCTAACATATAATTTTTTCGTTCCATTAAATAATGCTTTCATCGCTTCGAAATGTTGATTATGAATAGCAGGCATTCCTAATTCATTATATGCTTTTGCATCATTAAAAAATTGCGTTAACATCTTCATCGATTTTTCAAACCGAGTTTGTTGTTCTTCTTCTGTTGCTGCCCAACTAGCTTTTACAATTCGCATCGATGGCCAATTCATCCAAATACCTTCGTCGGTTTTGTATGCAGCATCTTCCCAATTCCAAGCATCAAGTGAAACTACTGATGATGTTCCAGATAACATTCCACCAAGTGGCGCAATTTGCGCTGTAAGAATTCCATTCGTTCTAACAGTGGGTGTAATTTTCGAATCGGTATTGTATGCGATGATAGCTCGTGTACTCGGATTTAATTGTCCGGTTTCATTAAAATCATTTGTTGAACGAACTAATTCAATTTCATTCAAACCTAGTTGCGTTCCCATTGCAATGAATCCAGGATAAATATGTTTTCCAGTAAGATCAATGATGGTATCATAAGCATCGCGAGCAGGTTTAAATCCTCGAGAGTCCATCACAAAAACTATTTTTCCATCTTTCAAAGAGATGGCACTTGTCTCTATGACTTTCCCATTTCCAAGATGTGCCATTCCCCCAAAAAGTAATACACGTTTCATTTCCTTTCCTGCAGGAATAGGATTTTGCGCAAAACATTTTAGAGAACAACAAATTATAAATGCTAAAAGAATATTTTTTTTCATGGTCTGATTAGTAAGGAGATTCTTCTCTGTTATTGCAATGTTGTAATTCATGAATTTTCATACTTGGTTTATCAACTGGAGCACCATACTCCTTTGCGCTTATCATTGCTTTAATAATCCGTTGACGTTCATTTTCATTTTGCAAACGCTTTTGTTGATCATTATTAAAATCATAATAGCAAACGCCATCAACAAATGTTTTCATCGAATGCGCATACACTGATAATGGATTATCATTCCATAATACAACATCTGCATCTTTACCAACAGCAATACTTCCAACACGTTTATCAATATGTAAAAGTTTTGCAGGATTTAAAGTAACAAACTTCATTGCGTCTTCTTCACTCACGCCACCATACTTCACAGCCTTCGCAGCTTCTTGATTTAATCTTCGTGCCATCTCTGCATCATCCGAATTAAAAGCTGTAACAATTCCCATTTTATTTAGGATCGCACCGTTGTAAGGAATGGCTTCCATCACCTCGTATTTATATGCCCACCAATCGCTAAATGTTGAGCCACCTGCACCATGCGCTTTCATCTTATCAGCAACTTTATAACCTTCTAAAATATGCGTGAACGTATTTACTTTGAAACCAAAAGTATCAGCAACATGCATCAACATATTTATTTCGCCTTGCTGATAACTATGACATGTAATAAATCTTTTCTTATTCAAGATTTCCGCAAGTGCTTCCATCTGTAAATTTCTACGCGGAGTTTCTGCTTGCGATTTATCTTTTGTGGCTATTGATTTCTGCATGCTTTGATCGTATTCTCGGGCACGAGTAAATGCATCAATATAAGTTTGCTCTACACCCATTCGCGTTTGCGGATAACGCACTGAATAATTATCCCCCCAATTTGATTGCTTCACATTTTCTCCTAAAGCAAATTTTATGAATGGATCTGCTCCTTCAAATTTCATTGCTTCAGCAGATTTTCCCCAACGCAATTTTATTAATGCCGTTTGTCCACCAATAGGATTCGCACTTCCATGCAACAAATGCGAAGTAGTAACTCCTCCTGCTAACTGCCGATAAATATTTACATCTTCCGGATCGATCACATCACCAATACGCACTTCAGAAGTAATAGCAGCGGTTCCTTCATTCACGTCGCCAGCAATTGCAATATGCGAATGCTCATCAACAATTCCTGCAGTCAAATGCATTCCTGTTCCATCAATAATTTCTACGCCAGCAACCTTCGAAGCATCAATATTTTTTCCAATCTGTTGAATCTTTCCATTACTAATTAACACATCTGTATTTATTAAGATGCCTTCTTTTTCATTCGTCCAAACAGTACTATTTTTTATGAGAACTGATTTTGCTTGTGGTAATTCAATATTTCCAAATGCCATATCAGGATACCAAACTTTTCCAATTACAGGAATGGTATCTTTTTTAACAGAATCTTTTTTTGTCTCAGTAAAAACTGTTGCATAAATTGCTTTCCATTGAATCCATTTTCCATCGGGTGCTTGACCATCACCAGCAATTGTAAATTTATCATTGGCATCAAGCACTCCATTCAATCTGTAATTTCCTGCACCTTTTTTTACTTCAAAACGTAAAGTAAATTGTTGTCCATCGCGATCATAATTCACTTTTACTTTTGTACTGTCGTGCATCAATTGCCATTCAGGTGTTACTGCTTCGCCAGAAATATTTAAATCCCACCCTTTCAATGAATCTAAAGAAAGCTTATATCTTCCTCGAACATCAGTAGAATCGTATTCCTTATCAGCATAACGCTTACCTAAAATCCATTGTTCAAGAATAATATTTTCTTTATCGAATACATCTTTGCTGCTGATGAAAAAACACGCAAGCATTCCTGGTTTTAAACTACCAACACGATCATTAATTTTTAAGATCGATGCAGGAGTTTGTGTTAACGCTGTTAATGCAGCTTCTTTACTCAATCCATACAAAATTGCTTTCTGAATATTTTTTAGAAAATCTTTTTTGTCTTTTAATCCGTAAGTTGTAAATGCAAATTTTATTCCTGCTTTCTCTAATACACTTCCGTTTGATGGTGCTTCTTCCCATTGTTTTAATTCAGCCAAACTAATATCGATTGCATCATAAGGATTACTTACGTCAAGAGCTTTTGGATAATTTACAGGAATAATAAATGTATTACCTGTCTTTTTTATTTCATCAACACGTTTGTATTCATCACCTGATCCTTTGATCACATAATTTACATTAAATTCTTTTGCAATTTTATCTGCGCGCAAACCACTCCAAACATCATTCACATCAAAAATTTGTGTGAGTGATTGATCTGAAATCCATGACTCAAGTGAAATATCGAAATTTTTATTTTTTGATTGCTGATACCATTTCGCATCGCAATAAGTTTGACGTAATAATGCAATCGAACCCATTAATGAAGCAGGATAATCTTGCGTTGATGTTCCTTTGCTAAATGAATAAGTCGCGGCAGCTTTATCCTTTACGATGAGCTCATTTTCTTTTCCTTCGCCTAATGCAACAACTGTAGCTGTGCCGCGTGCGATTCCATCATCCTGCAAAGAAAGTGTTAGTCCAAAGCCTTGCTTACGAAGTTCTGCTGCCTTTTTTGTATCAGCATTAAAATTACGGCTCGCATCAAATTCAGGTTTCAACGCTTGATTCCAACTAAAAGCACCATTCGTTCTAGTATCATATTGCGGCGCTCTATTTCCCGGTCGTTCTTTCCTTACCTCCGGCATACCATAAGTAGTAAACGCATCAATAAAAGAAGGATAAATCATTTTGCCTTTGAGGTCGTAAACAACGGCTCCTTTGGGGATGATTAAGTTGGTTCCGATGCTAATAATCTTATCATTTTTAATGACGAGACTTGCATTTTTTAGCAATGTTTTAGGATCTTGCCAGATATCGGCATGGGTGAAAACATAGTAGATATCGCGTTCATCAGAGAGGCCATAGCGGGGAATTGTGCTCTGCGCCTGCATGTTTTGAGCCGTGATAAATACCGTGAATAACAATGTTAGTATTTTTTTCATACGTGGGTCAAGTGATGCGACGAAGGTAATAGTTTTAGGTCGTAGGGCATTGGCTTCCGGCAACACAATTTAACATCCTTTAAAAAGCCAATTTCTCCTCTATTGATGCTCGATATTCCTTCACCATCCGCAGCGATTCTTCCAAACCTTAAACAGTTGCCGAAGGACAAAATCGTGCTTGAATATCTCTTAAAGCATCTCTCAGAAAATAGTAGTCCTGAGAAATTTGATTTGATTTCTTCGATCTTTGATATGTATAGAACCTCGGCTGGTTTCGATCCGATGGCAATTTCTAAAGGGCGTTTTAAAAGAGTGAAGGCAGCAGATTTTAAGCGCATGATTGCCGAAATTGATCTTGAACTTGGAAGCATTATTAAAACAGATGAGTATGCTCAACTTCAAGCGAAGCAAGTAAATCATTCCGCACTTTTTGATCGCTATGTTTCTTTATCAGATGAAGTAAATATGCATCCGCCAAGTTCAATGCAACATGATGTTGAACAATTTGAAAAAACAATTCATCATCAGGAATCGCAAGAATTATTATTAAGTTTCTATCGTCATCATCATAAATTTTTTGAAGAAACGTATGCTACTTCTCACCTTGAATTGTTACTTGATAAATATGATCACATTCAAGAAAAAACAAAGTTGCATGCACGACAAATACGGTGCGGTTTTATTCTTACATGGCTCGAGCAAGAATTTTTGAAAGGTAAAGCTGCTCATGATCGTATTCAACTAGTTTGGGATGAGCTAGGAATTTTACTCACTTCTGAAACAAATAAATTTACTCGTCACGAAATTCTAATTCGTATCATTCGTTGCGGATTACTGACGAATACCCCTTCACGTAATTTAGAACAGTATTTACTTTATTGTGCCGACAATCTCGAGCAAATAATACATTACAATCCTGATTGTTCCATCTTACTTTATACATCACTTGCGCATCATCATCCAAATGCAAGTATTGATAAAAGAAACGAGTGGCTTCAACAAGCAGAAATTCTTTCACGTGAGCAAGGTATTGATGATATACGAGGTTATTTTAGATTAATTCGTGCGTTAAATGCCGCTGATCATTTCCATACTGATGAAATTATTCGTCATCTCAATGAAGCAGAGCATCAAGTACATCGAACACAAGGAAGAAGTTTTGTTGCAAAAAATACGTGGATACAGATTTGTGAATTTCGTATCATGATGTTTACTTTCTTGCACATGAAAAATCCAAATGATTATCCTGCATCAGAATTTGATATTCATATTCGTATCGCTGAAGATCTTGGTAAACATCGGTATGATAATTCTGTTTTAGCATTGGAGTTACGTGGATATAAAAACTTCGTTTCTAAAGATTGGCAATCAGCATTGGGCTGTTTTGAACGCGCTTGTTCTTATCGCGAATTGGAACCCGAAAACGATCACTTCTACCTCGATAAATACTTTGTATTACTCTTAAAAGTGAAAGCTAAAAAGAAAGAAGATAGCATTAAAGAAGCATTGGCAAAATTGAAAGAGATAGGCTCCCCATTTTTTAAATCACTAGCTATTGATTTATGTAATGATGCAGCGGTATTTTTTAAAGAGCATCAAGCACATAAATCACAGCTAACAGAATAATATTATTGTCGAGGTTTGTTTTTGAATATTCTAAAACAATCTCATAGAAGAATTGTTTGTTTAATGAATTAAAACTTACCTTACATAAATTGTATCTTCGTATCAACGCACTAACATGAAACACTTCTCCATAAAAATTACTACGCTTTCATTTTTACTTGGATTAATCACTATTCTTAACGGATGTCATTCATCATCAGAAAATAAAAACGAAAAACATATTCCATTAATTGGCTTCATCGATTTTGTACAAGATGAAACGTTGGTAAAAGCTAAAAATGGATTCATGGATGCACTTGCTAGTGAAGGTTTTTCAGAAGACAAAAAAACGCTTGAAGTAATTTATAAAAATGCACAAGGTGATCAGCCTACGTTATTACAAGCTGTTGATTTGTTGATTTCGAAAAAGCCAGATTTCATTGCAGCAAATACAACTTTAGCTACAGTAAATGCAGTGCAACGCACAAAAGAAATTCCGATTTTTATGATGGTAGCACCTCGGCCGGATTTAGCAAAATTAACAGATACGAAAGGAAATGCTCCTGCAAATTTATATGGCGTTTATGAAACACTCGATTACATCGACACTTCCGTTACATTAATTAAAACATTATTTCCAAATGCTAAAACTGTTGGAACAATTTATAGCCAAGCGGAATCACAATCGGTAGATGCATTGAATAAATTAAAAGAAGGTTGTGCACGATTAGGATTGAAACTAGAAATTCTTCCAGTTGTTAATTCATCAGAAACACAATTGATAACTCAATCATTATTAAATAAAAATATTGATGTGTTTTTTGCACTTCCTGATAATGTCATCTTTGCCTCTTTTGAAACTGTTGCAAAAAGTTGCAGCGCTAAAAATATTCCAATCATCACCAGTGAAGCAGGATTAGTTTCTCGAGGAGCATTGGCAAGTTACGGCGCCGACATGTACCAATGGGGATATCAATCGGGAGTACAAGCAGCAAAATTTTTAAAGCAAGGAAACGCAAAAGATATTTCTCCAGAAATTGTAAAAGTTAGAAGTCGAGTTTATAATCCTACTATTGCAAAAATATTTAATGTCCAACCTGACAGTACTTTTGCAAAGATAAATTAATCTGTAAATGGATTTTATCATCACCGCAGTCATTCAAGGTATAGGCTTTTCAGCTTTAGGATTAGGAATATTTTTAAGTTTACGTATATTTAATATTCCTGATATCACCACCGATGGAAGTTATACATTAGGAGGTGTAATCACTGCGATTTGCTTAACGCATCATGTACATCCTTTAATAACTTTGTTAGCTGCATTAGCTGGAGGAATGATTGCAGGAACTCTTACTGGATTAATTCATACACGCTTAAAAGTAAATGCACTGCTTTCAGGAATTTTAGTAATGACTGCACTCTACTCTATCAATTTAGCGATACTCGGACGATCGAATTTACCACTCATTAATGTTAATGATTATTTTGGATTGCTACCGATTGCAAATTCTTTCTTACAACAATTTATTTCAGTATTACTTTTTGTTACTACGCTTTCAGTATTAATTGCATGGATTTTACGAACTGATTTTGGTATTGCAATGCGTGCAACAGGAAATAGTGAAGCGATGGTTCGTGCAATGGGAGTAAACACAAATAAGATGAAAATTATTGGTCTTGCTATTGCGAATGGATGCACTGCCCTTAGCGGATATTTGCTAACGCAGTACCAAGGTTTTGCAGATATCAATATGGGAATTGGAATTGTTATTTCTGGATTAGGATCGGTGATGGTTGGAGAAACATTATTCAAACCACTTATAAGAAGAGGAATATTTTTTCATCTCCTTGCAATAATTTTAGGATGCTTAACATTTCGATTGATACTCGCATTAGCATTATCGGCAGGAATAGATCCAAATTATTTACGATTGATAACGGCACTGATTGTATTATTGATTGTATCATTAGGAAATCTCAAATCATTGAAACAAGTATGATAGAGATTACTAATTTACATCTCACTTTTAATAAAGGAGAAACCAACGAAATAAATGTTCTTCGAGGTATTAATCTTGAAATAAAAGCGCAAGAATTTGTAGTACTTGTGGGTGCTAATGGTTCTGGGAAATCATCTTTACTCAATGCACTTGCAGGAACAGTGAGTCCCGATAAAGGAAATATTAAACTTGAAGGAAAAGATATTACTCATTTAAAAGAATACGAAAGAAGCAAATTTCTAAGTCGTATTTTTCAAAATCCTTTACAAGGTACTGCACCCGATTTAAGTATTCTTGATAATTTTCGATTGGCATCTTTACGCACAAAATCAAAGCAACTCAACATCGGAACTGATCAAAATTTTAAGGATTTAGTTCGTGAGAAAATTCGCACATTAAATTTAGGTCTGGAGGATAAGTGGCAACAACCTATGGGAACACTTTCAGGAGGTCAGCGACAAGCATTAACCTTATTGATGGCAACGATGGACGATTGTAAAATCATGCTCTTAGATGAACCCACAGCAGCTTTAGATCCAAAGTCGTCAGCAATCGTAATGGAAAAAGCAAATGAAATTATTTCTACGAATCAACTCACCGCACTGCTTATCACACATCAACTAAAAGATGCAATAAAATATGGCAATAGAATTTTAATGATGGAAGAAGGTGTGATCAGTAAAGATATTCGCAATGAAGGAAAAGTAGCTTTGAAAATGGAAGAATTGTTTGGGTGGTTTTAGATTTAAGTTGTTTTGAACAGGATTTTTAGGATTACTTTGATTTGCAGGATTAAAAAAAGTTGAACAGTTCCCAACTTATCACAATGTCGCACGCCATAATTTTAAAGTATACAAGATTTCGTGCGACGCATTTTGCAAAGGTGTGCTGCAAGCCGCTTAATTTAAAATTATTTTTCCTCTTAAATTTTGCAACCCTTGGCTCAAACAATATAAATACAATCCGCTTTGAAAACCATCGAGACTTATACTACTTTCACTATTTAAGATTACCGAAGAATAAACAATTCTGCCACTTGAATCGAAAAGTTGAAGCAAAGCTACTTGCTGTTTATCATTTATATTTACCTTAATACTGTTACCAACTTGATGAATCGTAAACGGCATGTCGGAATTACTATTATCATTTAAACCAACAACGCCAAAACAATCCCCGCTTGAAGTTGAATAGATATAATTTCCATCATCTTTCACACATGATAAATTGGTAGCAGGTCCTCCAATTTGTAGCACTAGTATATTTGTTAATCCTCCCACATCACCAATAGATTCAATATAACTATTTCCATCGTGTAGATAAAATATTTTACCATATCCTGTAATTAAAGGATATTGCCCGATACTATCTACAGTTAAAGTGTTCGGACCTTGAGTTGTAAATGGAGTACTAAACGTGTCGCCAACATTCAAAGAGAAATCAAAGAGTAAATGCTCAACAGTGTCAATAGCTAAATCAAGAAGATATACCTTTCGAATTAAAGTATCTTCTCGCATAAATTGAGATGATGATATAGATCCGCCATTCGCGCAATTCCCCGTTGTGTCAACTGCAAATGGTTGGCAAAAAAGTCCACACTGGCATAAACTTATGACACCACAAGATGCTATTTTTTGATATGTTATATTTTGAATAATTGTGTCACCAAAAAAATATTGCTGCCTCCCACCTGTTGTGTAACAAAGTGCTGTTGGATCAAGATCCATTAAAGTCCAAAATTTGTTCGATTTTATTAAAGGATGATACGCTTGTCCTTCAACAGCACTGCTAATAAAATAAAAAAATGTTGCTGTAATAAAGATTAGTGATTTCATATTTTTTTTTAAAATGGTGTACGGTGTTCCTATGCGTTGCGCCACTACCATAATTTAAAAGTAAGCAAAAATTTCGTTTACCGACTGCTTTAGTTTTATCTTTTTATTAAGCGAACATCAAAATGAAATTTGATGCGATCTAAAACTTTCACCTTGCTAAAATCAAGATGATTACAATTTAGAATAATGATATGTGAGTTAGTTATTATGCAACTTGGAACTTTAAGAGCAATTGCTTCGCCTTTTAAAATCCAATTTTCTCCTAAGTCTGATAGCTTAATTGGCGCAGGATACTCGGTCCAATTAATTGGAAGATCCGGAATTTGAAATTCAGTAATTGAATCATCTGGTATTTCGATAGTCAATAAATCTAGATCAGGTACGATCATAGGCGTTGCATGAACAAGTGTTTCAAGTAACGCAATTTCTTTCGACATACCCGTATATAATACTGGTGTTCCAGACTTATTCCATCTTCCAGGAAATTTGGCAGCTCCCGTTCCCTTCATATCTGCCGCAAACTTAGTTTTAGTAATTCTATAAACTATCATGCTAACTATATACTCCATATTCAATCCGGCCAAGCAAATCTCTAACTTTAGATATGCCATTAGGAATGTCAAGTAATTCCTTTGGCTCTAATTCTCCTAATGCAATATTTGGTAAATTAAGCCACTTGAAAAAGTTATCCTGACTTTGAAAAACTTCAGTCCCGTAAAGAAAAAGAGATGTTAATTCAAAAAGCTGAACGGAATAATTTCTATCTAACGTTTTACTTGCTTTTATCCACCTATAAATGGTAGGAGAAGAAATATTTAATAATTCTGCAACAAAATCTCTTGGAAAATTGAAATGAGTTTTAAAATTATCGATAATGTGAGCATCAACTCCTTGAGTAGCTATGGTTATGAAATCAAAGGCACTTTCTATATCTGATTTTATGTACTTTCTACCTAAAATATCCTTGAGAGAATTATAGTGGTCAACCGCAGATGTATCTTTCGTTCTCATTTGATAATATATTTTATCATTTAACGAATATACAAATAGTTTGTTGCAATGTTGGTTTTTTAAAAAAAAATTATTAAAAATGGTTTTTAGCTGATCGCTACATTGTATTCTGAAATTTAAATGTAAATAAAAAATTTGCAGTCTTGAACACGATCAAGGGATTACTTTGATTAACAGGATTAAAAAAAGTTGAACACGATTAAAGGTATTACTTTGATTAACAGGATTAAAAAAAGTTGAACAGTTTCGATAGCTATCGGAATAAGGGACTAACAGGATTGATAGGATTAAAGGTTTGGTGTACTTTAAACTAGAACTATTTATTATTCACTTATTACTTTTTTGATTGCTAATTATGTTGACAAAAACTAAAAATTTCTACCTTTTCAGAATTGCAGCCTCTACGTGCAACCAACTACAAACGACTATAAATAATTAATCTTCGGTATTTGATTTTTTTGTTGCTAGTTTAGTTGACAATAGACAAATAATTTTCTTCCATTTCAAAATTATAACAACTATGTACAAACAAGTACAAACGACTATAAATATTTAATCTTCGCTATTCATTTTTCTGTTTGCTAATTTAGTTGACAAAAGCCAAAAACTTCCAACTTTATAAAAACATCGTAACCAAGTACAAACGAATACAAACGACTATAAATAATTAATCTTAGCTATTTGATTTTTTGTTCGCTAATTTAGTTGACAAAAACCAAATAATTCCGCCTCAATAAAAACATCGCAACCAAGTTCAAACGACTATAAATATTTAATCTTCGCTAATCATTTTTCTGTTTGCTAATTTAGCTGACAAAAACTAAATTTTTCCCAATAATAAAAGTATGTGAACAAAAAACAAACAACTACAAACGACTATAAATAATTAATCGTTATTATCCGATTTCATTTTGCTAATTTACTAGAAAAAAGTCAAAAATTATAAATGAATTAAGTACATTCAACACTAAAAATGAAATCGCTTTTTAAAATGATTTGTTCCAAAGTAATCGCTGTTAAGTTAAGTTTTCTAATAATATTCATAATAATATTGTGTTATTCTTCGATTCAAAACTGCTTTTTTGTCCGCGTCAATAAGGTGTGTAAATTTTCTTTCTTCTAAAAGATTTTCATCTTTGTTATAAAAATATAATATTGTTTGAATTGGTTCTCCATTTTTTCCAACAATTAAAAATTCTTTCAAATTTCCTTTTTTGTCATAAAGATAAAGTGATTGTTGCGAAAGTTGTGTTGAGTCTCCGCTACTATCATTATAAAGCTCTTCTGTTAATTTCTGTCTCTGTTTATTGAACCCATAATTATAAATAATGAAATTTATCCCGTCGCGATACCAACTTTGATATATCAAGGAGTCCATTACATCATATTTGTAAAGTCTTTTATATTGAGAAACCACTCTGTCGTTTTTATATGATGCTTCTGTTTTTTGAATTTTTAATCCTTTTTTATTGTAGTAAACTCTTTCAACATAAGAATTTTTAGAACTATTACTATTTCTGCAACTTATAATTTCTAATTGATTATTGCTATTGTAGGTATAGGTACACTCATAAATGTTTTTGTCATTTAATTCTTTAGTGGATTTAAGTTTACCATTTTTGCCGTATTCATAAAATACTCTTGTAGGAATCGGAATTTCTATTTCATTTCCATTTTTATCTATATCGTAGCTGTAAGTACTTGTTGATTTTCTTTCAACAATATTATCGTTCAAATATTTTGCAGTATCAATTTCCATCTTCGGTTTAAATACGTCTCCAATTCTTTCATCAATCTTCAATAAAGTATCGCCCAACAGCTTTTGATAATGATGTTCGAAAAGTCTTGTCGAGTCGATTGCATACTTTCGCATTTCAACGAACTGACCTAATGTGTCAAAATATTGGATTACTTTATCTTCAAAAACCAAGCTATCTGACGAAAAATAATTATAAATAAAGGATCTTGATATTATTGATTTTATTATTCTTTGCTTACTATGTTTCGTATCTTTTTTACTCTTTTTATAAGTAGTGTCCGATCCGTTTTGACAAGAGAAGATAAAAATTGCCAAAATGAATATTATGTTGCGTTGTCCCATTTTGGTCAAACTTACAGATAAATTCTTATCCCAACAACTCATCAAAAATCTATTAACAAAAAACCCAACATCAAGCAATTCACCTCACAACTTAAAAAAAATTAGTAATTAAATAATGAAACCAATTCCTCTAATCTTTCACAACCTTAAACACTTTCTCCCCACTCAAGTATTTTATTTTCAGAAAATAAACACCCTTAGCAAGGTTAGAAAGATCTAATTGATTAACGTATTTTTTGTTCATCACTTCATTGCCGATAATATCTGTTAAAAATATTTCTACATAATTTTCAGGTAATCCGGAAATGTTGATGATATCGTTTGTTGGATTCGGATAAACATTTAATTTTTCGGGTGCGCCGTAATCAACAATGGATGTGATGATCGTATTCTTTTCAATCAACCAAAGACCAGGATCTACGATTATCGAATCATAAATAAATGGAATATTCACGATAAAATTTTGGCCAGAAAATGTATTGTTGAAGATGATTATTGTATCCTGCGAAGCATTTTTAAATTTTAATGCAACAGGCATTTCAAAAAATGAAACTGATGGACTTGATTGTGTTTGATTAAATGTAAGATTGACAACTGCTCCCGTTTGTGATGCACTAATCTGATAATTCGGATATCCTTCTCCAGTAAACCAATCATTAAAATACCACGTTAAATTCTGACCATAAGAAGCTTCGAAATGTGATTTTAAAAGAGCTGTTGTTGCAAAGCCATACGCACAACTTACATCTGCCAAATAATTATTTAACGCAGCAAAAAATGCTGAATCACCAATGATCCATCTAAGCTGATGTAAAATCATAGCACCTTTCGAATACGTTAAGCGAGAATCAAAAATTCTATTTACCGATGTTGTATCATCACACCAAACAGAACCACCAGGCTGTGAAAGTATGCTCCCTAATCTCTGAGATTTAAATGGAATCCAATATTGCTGATTAAACATGTGCTCATAAGTAAGTGCGGAAAGATATGTTGCGAATCCTTCGTTCAACCAGATGTCGCGCCAACTTGCACAAGTTACTTTATCACCAAACCAATGATGCGCGAGTTCATGTGCAATTAACTCATGTCCGAAGCCGCCTACGAAAGTCATTGTTTGATGTTCCATACCGCCACCCCAACCAAATTGCGCATGACCATATTTTTCATTCTTGAAAGGATAAATACCAAACAAGGAATCATACAATTGCATCACTGGAACAATGTCTAAAGTTTGTGGAACTGCAGATGCAGAATCTTCGGGATAAACATAATTCTGTACTTCAACAGTATCATTACCGAAAGGAACAAAATTCGAATAGCGTGCATAATTTGTTACTGCAGCGCAAATCAAATAAGTTGCAATAGGGTAACGATGTTTCCAATGGTAAATCATATCGGATCCACTCACAATTTCTTCTACCAATTTTCCATTACTTGCAGCGCGATATGCAGATGGCGTTTGAATATAAACATCAATAGAATCTGCCTTATCCGTTAAACCATTTTTACATGGCCACCAATCACTAGCACCATACGGTTCGGATAATGTCCAGATGATTGGCTGAGAAGCATGAGCGTTTTTTATGAATGAACCAAAACCAGATGAAGGCGGAGTTCCTTGATAATAAATTGTAACGGAATCTAAATTATTAATTGGAATTGTTGCAGGAAGATTTAATGTTAACACATCTCCATTTTGTGAATGAGTGATCAAACTTTGATGATACTTAACTGAATCAACTGTTAAATTAATACTTAAATCAAAATTAATTGCATTGAATGAATTTGTATTTACAACAAAATAAGAAGTAACACTTCCAGATACGTAAAGTACATTTGGATCAATGTTCCAATGACAATTATAATATTTTACGTCGAAGTCGGTATTAGCAGCAACTGCTTTACGATTTAATTTTCCTAAATGCGCATCACGTTCTGTGTTTGCAATTTGCATAAATTCTTTATCGGAAAATTGTTGCGCACTAACAAAGTTTGCGATGAAAATAAAGGTGAGAAGTAACACTTTTTTCATAATAGAATCATTTAATATTTTTGAATCAAACTATCAATAAAGGTATGAATAAAATTCGCTTACAGCTGCAATAAATAGTTGCTTTGTGTAATTTTTACGTACTAAATCACAAGTTCATTTTGTAATAAAAAGACTAATCGATAGTCGCGATTACTTTCAGCTCAATGGCGATAGGTGTTGGCAGACAATTTATCTCTAAGGTTGTTCGGCAAGGTTGATTGTCTTTGAAATACTCGGCATACAAACGATTATACGTCTTGAAATCATCTTTCATGTTGGTGAGAAAAACGGTAACGTCAATAATTTTATCCCACGATGAACCTGCATCTTCCAAAATATATCCGATATTTTTAAATACAGAACGACATTGCTTTTCGATGTCGTAGGATATTATATTTCCTGCATTATCTAATTCAACACCTGGAATTTTCTTCTCACCTCTCTCGCGCGGACCAACACCAGAAAGAAATAACAAATTTCCCACACGTCGCGCATGAGGATATGCCCCGACAGGTTCAGGAGCTTTAGAAGAATGAATACGATCGTTTTGCTCTGACATAATAATTATTCTTTTGATGCACAATTTAATTCTAATTCCAATTCCCAATTAGCACGAAGTGTTACTGTAGATGAAACAAAAACTTCTTCTGGTTGTGTGCCATCTAAATAGTTCGAACCATCCAACATATTATTTTTATTTTTATCCACTACCACACGAATTATATATGCACCGGGATAAATAAAATTGAAATCGTATTTGCCAGATTTATCAATAATTTGTTGTCGAACAACTTCATACTTTTCAGTTAACACTTGCAATAAATAATTTCCACCATCTTTCAAATTAATTGCATGAATCGTGACAGCCGCAGTATTTTCAGCAGTAGGAATTTTGAAACGATAGTTTATCGTATCATTTGTTGATCCATAAAAATCCGTAAACGTACCTGGCAGAATTAACAATTGATAACTTGATCCTTCTTTCCATTTATGCGTTACGATAATTTTTCGTGTTGAAGAGCTATCACGCGCAACAACAAAATCAGTAGAAGGAACAGGAACTGTATCAATAAATAATTTTGGGGTGCCTACAATTTTTGCTAATGCTCGTGGCAATTCAAATTCTATGTTTGCAGTAGGACCAGAAAACTCAGGAGATTTTTTAATATCTACTCTTAAACTATTCGTAGTAAATCGCCTTTTCACTATCGATGTAGATGATAGTTTCAATTGAATGGTATCATTAATAAACGGTGGCGAGGTAATCAATAAATGTAAAGAATCAGCTATCGTATCTTTCATAAACACATACAAACTATCTCTTCCCTTCGACCATTCCGTAACACCAGAAAATAAATTTCCAGTAACGAGATCACGAATAACAAGCGTATCAATTCGCTCATTAAAAATTAACGTGGCTCGATAACGATCACCAATTTGTGATTTCAAATATTGCCTCTTTGAAGGATGCTGTTTCGAAACTTTCAATTCAATCGTGCCGGTTTGCGGAATCGTTAATGTATTTCCTGTAAAAGCCATTCTTTCCTCATTAGGATTATCAAGAATATAATTCCCATTTTTATCTTCTAAAGCAAAGATGCTGTAATAACCAGGCGCAATATTTTTTATTTCAAAGGATCCATTTTCATTTGTATGTGAAAAATAATCTGGCTTCTGTTTAAACACTAACGAATCTAATGTTGCAATTGAATCCGTCTTCTTATAAAGCATCACGGTAACGTCTTTCAACATCTGCAAAGTAGCAGCATCTCTCACAATTCCCGAACAAATTAAAGAATCGAGAATTGGTCCTGTTGAAAATACATATTGAAAATTTTCTAGTGCATTTCCTTCATGAAGATCTGCAATTGCCTTTCCAAAATTGATAGTATAAGTTGTGTTGTCACGAAGTTTTTCGGGTAACTTAATTACAATTGATTTCTTCGAAACTTTTACTTCAGGCTTCCGATCCATCAATGGAGAAACGAGTAATTGATTAGGCAAATCTTTTAATTGCAGATACTCACTAAATGATAAAACGATTTCTCGTGATTTAAAATTTATTGTTCCATTTGAAGGTTCTGCTGCAATAAATTTAGGAGGAAGAATATCTTTTGGTCCGCCAGTTGGCACAACACGATTAGCACATGCTGCAATTAAAAATAGTGTCGCAAAAAAAATAAGATGTTTTAATTTCACGGATTGACAGTTGATTTTAATAATGATTCAATTTTACGCATAATTAATCCCAAATAATTTGCATCTACTTTATCAAAATCTGAAAGCCGATCGCTATCAACATCAAGAATTAATGAAACTCTATCGTTAAGAAACGCTGGTAAAACAATTTCTGATTTAGATAAAGAGCTACATGCAATATGACCAGGAAAATCATCCACATTATCAACAATAATTACTTCCCCATTTTTCCACGAGGTGCCGCATACACCTTTCCCATAAGCGATGCGTGTGCAAGCCAATGTTCCTTGAAACGGTCCGAGCACAAGATCTTCACCTTTTACAAAATAAACACCAACCCAAAAGAATCCCATCACTTCTTTTAAAACAGCAATAATATTGGCGAGATTGGCAATCAAATCACTTTCCCCTTCAACGAGGCTATCGATCTGTGGAAGCATTGTTTCATATCGCTCCTTTTTGCTTGCATTAGGAGGCGCAATAATAAGTTCTTCAGCCATGATAATTTATCGCTGCAAAGATAGTTCTTGAAGACGTATATTTCGTCTATAGTTCAGCAAAAGCAATTGCTGCGAGGTAAATCTTAACATCTTTCACCTCTAAAAGCACGTTGGCGCAAGCATAAAGCGTGGAACCAGTCGTAATAACATCATCCACAAGTAAAATATGTTTCCCTTCAAGGGCCTTTGAATCGGTAACAGCAAACACTTCACTTACATTTTTATAGCGGGCAAAACGACTTTTTCTTGTCTGCGTATCAGTATGCTTTAAGCGCTTCATACCATGAGGAAGCGATTCAATTCCCATTCCTAGTCCTAATCCGTCTGAAAAACATGCCGCTTGATTGTATCCACGAATCCGTTCTTTCTTTTTATGCAGTGGAATCGGAATGATCACATCAACTTTAGAAAATACTTGAGAAGCAGCAAAGGATTGTCCGCATAACTTCCCAATATAAACTCCAACATCTGGACGATGTGCATATTTAAGTTGATGCATCAATTGTTGTACTTTTTCTCCTTTATGAAAATGTAAAAATGCAGATGCCGATTCCAACTTTATCTTACCCCAAAATTGTTTTGCAACAGGATTATCAGGATCGAGATGATAATTTGTATATGGCAATTGAACATTGCATTTTGTGCAGATGGTATCTTCTCCACGTACTAAAAGATCGTTACACGCTGCGCATAACTGCGGATAAAAAATTGAAAGTGTATCTTGAATTAGTTCTTTTATCAACAGCGTAAATAAATTAAGAATTAAAAATTAAGAATGCAGAATTAAGAATCTAGAATTAAGAGTGAAGAATGCAGAATTAAGAATGCAGAATGCAGAATTAAGAATGTGGATCCGATAGTTATTAGGATAAGAATTACAAATAGGAGGTCACTTTATAGATGCAAAAATAAATGCAATTTTACTTTGAAAAAAATTTTCAGTTAATTACAATTGTTTAATATCTTTTGATGAAAAGCGAGGCGCGAAATATAGAATGAAATATGGCAATAAAATTAATTAGTTGTTTTCTTCTTCGTTTGATTGAGCCTCTTCGTTTGCAGGTGAATTATGTGGATAGCGGATGAAATGAACTTGTTTAATCAATCCACTTAGTGCTGCGCGTAATTCATCGATATTATTTTTTTCAGTTGCTGAAATAAAAATACATGGATAATTTTCTTTTGCAACCCATGATCTTTTCAACTCATCTAATGAAATATTTTCTCTGGTTGCGGGGGTTAAATCAAAAGGATCCTTTTCAACATAATGATACGCATCAATTTTATTAAAAACCATTAATGTTGGTTTATCATGCGCACCTAATTCTTGCAATGTTGTTTGCACAACTTTAATCTGATCTTCAAAATTGATATGCGAAATATCTACCACATGCATCAAGATATCTGCTTCGCGCACTTCATCAAGTGTTGATTTAAACGACTCCACTAAATCATGCGGAAGCTTGCGAATAAAACCAACAGTATCAGAAAGTAAAAATGGAATTTGATCCCAAACAATTTTTCTCACTGTGGTATCAAGTGTCGCAAAAAGTTTATTCTCTGCAAATACTTCACTCTTGCTGAGCAAATTCATCACCGTACTTTTTCCAACATTCGTATACCCTACCAATGCTACGCGAACAATTTCTCCTCGTTGCTTACGCTGCGTTGCACTTTGCTTATCAATCTCCTTTAACTTCTCCTTTAACCTACTAAGTTTCTCACGAATAACGCGACGATCGGTTTCAATCTCCGACTCTCCGGGACCGCGCACTCCTATTCCACCACGTTGCTTTTCGAGATGCGTCCATAAACGTGTTAGACGAGGTAATAAATATTTGTATTGCGCCAATTCAACTTGTGTTCTTGATTGTGCAGATCGTGCTCTCTTTGCAAAAATATCAAGAATGAGATTTGTTCTATCTACAACGCGACAACCAATTACTTTTTCGATATTTCTAATTTGTGATCCTGATAATTCATCATCAAAAATTGCAATTTGAATATTATTTGCTTTTACAAATTCTATAATTTCTTCCAGCTTTCCCTTTCCTACAAAAGTTTTTGAATCGGGATGATCCATCTTTTGCGTAAAACGACGAATCGTAACTGCTCCAGCCGTTAATGCTAAAAAAGCTAATTCATCGAGATATTCATTTATCTGATCAACTTCTTGTTGACGAGTAGAAACACTTATTAAAATTACACGCTCCTGCGGTACTCCTAAATCTGTTGGTTGATGCGGCAAGGGATCTTATTTTATTTTTAAAGTTTCAATGTATTCTGCAACAGCTTCAATTTGTTCTTTAGTTAATGATTTCTCATAACTTATCATTGCGTTTTTTCCATGAGTAATAATTGCTATTTTTTCATCGTTAGATAAGTTTGAAATACTCAAATCTTTTGCACCACTCATCCCAGCTTTTCCATCAGTACCATGGCAACTTTGACACATTTTAGCATATACATCCTGACCGACAGCTAAGTGATCTCCATTAGCTAATATTTCAACTTTTTCTCTCTTAAAAATTGGAGACTTGGTTTCTGAAATACCATACGCATAAATGATTAAAAGTAATGATACTAACGCAAGCGATTTCTTTTGTCCTTTAAACGCAACAACAGCAATTGGAATTGAGATCGCTACAGCAGCAATCTTTACCCATAACCATGTACCATTCGTTCCTGATTTTGCTGCAAGATAAATTCCTGTTGCCAGGAATAATGTACTTACAATCATTTCAAGGATGCGCGTCTTTTTTATGAAATTAATTAATGCCTCCTTTTTATTTAACAGTAGTAGAATTGTTTTGATAAAGTAGATTAACAAGAAGATTGTTACAACTAATTTATGGCTATGAAGCATTCCTGTATACATGATGATAGAATTTGTCACGCAAATGTAAAGGAATTTGTTAGATGATTTTACATTATTACAACATAGTTGTGGAATTTATTTAGGCTCACCATCGTTCTATTTTTAACCTAAAAAATAATATTATGAACCTCCACAATTGGGAAAATCCTACTTCAGCACAACGCAATGAATTAGTTTTTGCGAACAGAAATCAAAGTTATGGTGCTTATGAAATACGGCAATCTTATGAACGAACTCTTTTAAAGTCCTTTTTACTCACGTGCTCCTTTGTTATTTTTTTAGTAATTCTTCAGCGACTTTACAATTACATTTTTCCTGCAGTTACACTTCCAAAATTAATTTTAACATCTGTAATCTTAGATGTAAAACAATTTGAGGATAAAAAAATAATTCCAATGCCTCAAACATTAAAGCCAAATGAGTTCATACCAAAACCATCTGGCACTTCGAATTCTTTAACAATACCAATTGTAATTGATTCAACTGAAAATAATGTTTTAGCACAAGAGCTACTTTCGAAAGGAAAAATAGGTAACGGTGACACGATAGATAGTTCAGAGATTGTTGAAATAATTCCTGAAAATTCTCCAGGAAACGGGAAATCGGAAATTAAAATGCACTCGGAAGAAATGCCGTCGTTTCCGGGTGGAGAAATTGCAATGTTGAATTTCATTTCTAAAAATTTGAGCTATCCTGAAGGTGCTAAAGAAAGTAAAATTTCAGGAATTGTATACATTACTTTTGTTGTAGATGTGAATGGTGATTTAAAAAATATCGAAACAAAACGTGGTATCGGAGGTGGTTGCGAACAAGAGGCAATACGCGTGTTAAACAAAATGCCACGTTGGAATCCGGGTAAAGATAATGGTCGAGCTGTTAATGTTGAATTTATTCTTCCAATCAAATTTACGCTACAATAAAAAAGTTTGTCATTCCAACTAGAGGTCAGCAATTCTGACTTCTAGTTTTTTTTAAAAACATATTTATGAAATCACTGTTCGTGATTAGATCATATCTATTACTTTTGGTGCATCCATTTCACCTATGAAAAACTCTCTTCTCACCTTAATAGTTTGTATTGCCTTTTGCCTGAATGCTTGTAAATCAACTAAGAATTCTTCCAACATCGTACATCGCGAATTACCTGAAATCACCATTAAACCAGGGCCGATTCCAAACGAAAATTATCGTGCTTCCAATACAATTTTGAATGAACTATTAGACACGAAATTGGAGGTAAGTTTTAATTGGCAAAAGCAATACCTCTACGGAAAAGCGACATTAACACTTCGGCCACATTTTTACGATCAAACTATTTTATGGCTTAATGCAAGAGGTATGGAAATTAAATCAGTTCAATTATTAACAGGGAATGATTCTATTCCTTTAACCTATAATTACGCAAATGATAGTCTGAAAATAACACTCAACAAAACATATAAAGCACATGAAGAATATCGAGTTTATATCAATTATATTTCTAAGCCGGAAGAATTAAAAGATGTAAATGGTTCTGATGCAATAAGTAGTAACAAAGGTTTGTTTTTTATTAATCCATTAGGAGAAGAAAAGGATAAACCTATGCAGATTTGGACACAAGGAGAAACACAATCTAACTCTGTATGGTTTCCAACTATTGATTCTCCAAATCAAAAAATGACTCAAGAAATAAGTATTACTATTGATTCTGCCTTTACAACTTTATCAAACGGTTTACTTATAAAAAGCAAAAATAATAACGATGGTACTCGCACTGATACATGGAAGCAAACTTTACCTCATGCTCCCTATTTAGCTATGATGGCTATTGGGAAATTTGCAATTGTAAAAGATCATTGGAGAAATAAAGAAGTGAATTATTATGTGGAGCCTTCATACAAAAATGTTGCAAGAAAAATATTTGGAAAGACACCTGAAATGATGGAATTTTTTTCCAACAAACTAAAAGTTGATTTTCCTTGGGATAAGTATAGTGAGGTTGTTGTTCGTGATTATGTAAGCGGTGCAATGGAAAATTCAAGTGCAACATTATTTGGCGAATTCATGCAACGTGACGATCGTGAATTAGTAGATGAAAATTACGAAGAAGATGTAGCACACGAATTATTTCACCATTGGTTTGGAGATTTAGTAACATGCGAATCATGGTCGAATACTCCATTAAATGAATCGTTCGCCACACTTGGTGAATACCTTTGGAATGAACACGAATATGGTCGCGATTACGCAGATATTTATCTTCAAAAAGACATGAATGATTATTTACGTGAATCAAAAGGAAAACAAGTTGATTTAATTCGATACCACTATAACACAGATGATGATATGTTCGATCGTCACTCTTATGAAAAAGGAGGCTGCATCTTAAATATGTTAAGGAGGTATGTTGGTGACGATGCATTCTTTGCTTCACTACATAATTATTTAGAAACAAATAAATTTAAAACTGTTGAAGCCCATCAGTTACGGTTAGCATTTGAAGAAGTTACAGGAGAAGATTTAAATTGGTTTTTCAACGAATGGTTTTTCAATAAAGGACATTTAATACTTGACATTTCCTACAACTGGAGTGAAGAAAAAAAAGAAGCAAGCATGATAGTATCACAACTGCAAGATTTACAAACTACACCTATCTATAAACTTCCCGTTGACGTTGATATATTTGAAAATGGCAAAAAAAAGAGAGAAAGAATTATCATTACATCAGCAAATGAAACATTCACATTTAAGTGCAATTCAAAACCAGAACTAATAAACTTTGATGCAGAAAAAATGCTTTTAGGAGTAAAGACTGATCATCATAGTGAAGAAGAATGGGTTTCACTTTTTAATAATGGCACTTTATATTTAGATCGCTTCGAGGCCTTACACCATTTTGGAAAAGAATATACAGTTGGTTCACCTCAAGCAAAGGTTGTAAAAGAGGCACTCACAGATAAAAACTGGAAAATTAGAAATATTGCACTGCATAATATTGTAACTTTTACTCGTTCTCCTGAAGCACTTTTAATGAAGGATCAATTGATAATAATTTCTAAAAATGATGTAAAATCATCGAATAGATCCTATGCATTAGGAGTACTTGCAGATAATTATTCTGGGAATGATATAGTAGATCTTTTAAAACTAAAATTGAATGATAGTTCTTATGAAGTTGCAGAAACCGCAATACAATTATTGATGGAAAAAGATTCTATAAGTGGGTTACACTACATCCAAGAACTTGAAAAAGATAATAATTTTCCAATCATGGATATTGTTTCTGGCATCTATGCCAAATATGGAAATGATGCACAGTTAAATTATATGAACAATGCATTTTCAAAAAATAAAACATCAGGTGGGCGATATACACGTATTCAAAATTTTGCTAATTTTTTAATGCGTTGCGATGAGCAGCAAGGAATCGAAGAGGGTTTATTACTTCTTCGTGATGAAGGAAAGAATGCTTCACCATGGTATAACCGCCTTGCAGCAGCTCAAGCACTTTCCGATCTCACAAGTAAATTTTATGACCGTGAACGTTCTGCTCAACATGCCAATGATTCAGCAGCTACAAGTAAGTTCACAACACTTCAAATCATCTCCGAAAAATACCTCGACGAATTAAAAAGTACTGAAGAAGATGATAAGTTAAAAAAGATTTATAATATCAAATAAATCTTTGAATTAATCGTATGTGTTGAATTTCTTAAATTCTAAAACAATCCTTTTTAAATCAGCATATCGATAAGAGTGTTCTGAAAATATATTTTTAAAAAAACATTTTAATTCTTAAATAAAACATTAACATGGGTACTTACACACAAATCATTTATCAAATTGTTTTTAGTACAAAACACCGCGATCCTGTCATGATCAAAAAAAATCGCGACGAACTTTATGGATATATTTCTGGGATTATCAGAAACAAAAAATGTGTGGTCTATAAAATTAATGGTGTAGAAGATCATCTCCACATCTTAACTGACTTACATCCTTCAATTGCGTTAGCTGATTTGATTAAGGATATAAAAATTGCCAGTTCAAAATATATAAAAGAAAAGAATCTTTTTCCAGGTTTTATTGGTTGGCAAAGTGGATATGGTGCTTTTACCTATTCGGCCAACAGAAAAGAAATATTGATCAACTACATTAAAAATCAAGAAGCACATCATTTGAAAAAATCTTACCATGATGAGTCTGTCGAATTACTTCGTGAACACGCAATAGATTATGAGGAGAATTATCTTTTTTAATTCAACCCCTTTCAGGGTTGTATAACTTTTTCTTTCTAGCACCACATTTCATGTGGTGCTAGAAAGGTTCAACCCCTTCAGGGTTGAAAAAACACTCTCTATGAAATAACATACAACCCTGAAGGGGGTTGAAAAAACACTCTCTATTAAATAACATACAACCCTGAAGGGGGTTGAACAGCAAGAGGAGTCAACCCTGAAGGGGGTTGAACAGTAAGAGGAGTCAACCCTGAAGGGGGTTGAACAGCAGTAACGCAACATGAAATGTTGTGCCGTAAAGCGACATGAAATGTAGCGCTGCGGCACAACAAGGAAATACCATCTTTCAACCCTGAAGGGTTTGAACAGCTCAAACGCAACATTTCATGTTGCGTTTGAGAGAGTTTTTTAGGCAAAGAAATAATTCCAAACCCAACTTCCTACAAGAACTAAAAACACTAGTTCCATCAACCAAAATTTTTTGCCAGAAAGAAAATAGTAGGAGATGTATGCAGAGAGTGGTAATGCAAGAATATTGAAACGATAAAGCTGTTCATCACGTGAAACAAGGACAGAAAAACTTCCAACCACTATGAGCATTAATAATAACTGCTGAATTAATCTAGCTTTAGTAACATTTTTATAATAGTTGGATTGCAAACGGATGAGCGACATCACAAATAAAAAACCAATAATTGCAACACTATAAGTATATTGATAAGTAAAAAAGTGCTTTAGATCTAATTGCTTTGAAATGCCTGTGATGAAAACGCGCGAATAAAAATCATTCAGTTCGTTTTTGAGAAAATAATAAAGAAATGCGAGAAAGAAGGGAAGTATGAAACCCAAAATTCCAACAATCCAATCACGCCAAGAGAATGGTCGTAAAATAATTATCCCTAATGCATAGATGAAAAATAATACTACTGCTGGTAAATAGAATAATGAAGCTATCGCTAATAAAAAGCAGCTATTAAAATCCAACGAAAGTGGTGATGGATTTTTGTACAACATAAAAATTTTATCCAATGCAAAAATTAAAATAGTATTTACTATCAGTAATGGATGAAACCATAAGAATGGAGGAAGTAATGAAACAATGATTATATAAATGAGTGCTGGTAACCACGATGCGCGATACAATACTTCATGCTTATTCAACACATAATTAAAATGAATTGCTTGCGTACTTATCAATAGCCAACCTAAAATAGCAAAGGAAAATGCTGGCATCCCTTTCATCAAATACAATAGCAAATCATAGAGAGGCATTCCATTGGGTTCCACCAACCGAAAATGGAGATTCCAAGAAATCATCCACATAATTATTGCGACGATACCTAAGATTGCCAGCGCAAAGGGCTGTGTAGTTTTGAAGAGGCGAATGATCATATATTACCCGGAATTTTTTGATTTATCTTTCCGGAAAAAGAATTAACTTTGTGCAAAATTAAATCAAATTATGGACGCGGTCTGGTACGGAATTGCACATGTTGCACAATCGATGTTTAAATTTCTTCCGCCAATTGGCGCACTAACAAACTGGTTCTTCGGACTTTCTATCACTGTTGGAGTAATTTATTGGCTTTGGTACGATGCAAAAGTTCGTCGTGGGGGTGATAATTTCATGGCAAATAAAGGCAAATAAAACCAATTGTATATTTAGCTAGGTTACTATATTCATTACCTGTTTTCATAAAAAAACGCGGTTCTTTTCGAAGAACCGCGTTTTTATCTTTCAGCTATTCTTCTCAATGAATCATTGTGAGCTTTGTTAGGCAACTATTAGTTCCAGCAGCATCCGATGAAAAAACAATATAAACCCCTGATTGTACTCTTTGGCCATTCAGATTCGTACCATTCCAAATTGCCTGAGCACCCAACGACTTTGCTTGATACACGAGGTTTCCAGAAACATCCGTAATTTTTATAATCCCATTTGGAACCAATCCCTTAATAGCAATTGGACCAGTATACTCATGCTTCACAGGATTCGGATAAACAACCAAATCGGTACATCCTGTTCCACCTTCAATTGCTGTTCCTTGATAACTAATCAACCCTTTATCAGTACCAATATAAACCTCTCCCGATTTACCTTCAATATTTATTGATGAAATAGTATTTGAAAATAATGGTGAATTATCAGATGTGAAATGACTAATCTCTGTCTGACCATCAGCAGAAAATAAAAATAATCCTCCGCTCTCAGTACCAATCCATTTCTGATTGGCGGCATCAACAGCGATGGCAGTAACCGTTTCCGTTTCTAATAAATATTGATAGGTATTATCTTGCTTTATCAAAATTTGTTGAGCGGTTGTACTCGGCGGATAGATCAAATAAATACCCTTTTCAGTGCCTGCCCAAATAACACCGTCGAGATCAATTGTCATTGTTCTAACACGGTTAGATGCAAAATCAATAATTGCCATTTGATCATCACTTGGATCGTCAATCGTATTTCGATCATCATAAGCAAGAATTCCTTCCTTACCACCAATATTTTCGAAAAGAATTACCCATTTAATTCCATTATTATCGATGATCAAATCTCCAGTTTTTGAATTCGTAATTAAGCCAGGCATATTAAAAGCTTTCCATGTACCATCATTTTTCAAAACGTTTAATACGGTATTTACTCCCGCATTTGCACACCATAAATTTCCTTCGCTATCATAAGCAATGCCATGCACTTTCACCTGACCAGGATTTCCAAATTGAACTTTCAATGTGCTATTCGTTTCGCGATAAACATGTAGAGGAACACCATTTTTAAATTCAAGTAATCCTGCTCCACCTGATGATAAAAAAACATGATTCTTATCCGAATTGTCAATTGCCACAGCCATGATATCAAACAATCCATATTGATAAAACATCTGTTGCTGCAATCCAGTATATCCATCATAAGTCACCCAATCTTTTCCATCAAAAGATGAAAAACCATTGTACAAATATTGATTATCCCATCCTCTATTTCGTGGGCCATGCGTAGCCCAAAGTTGTCCATTTATTGTTCGCATCATACTAAACTGCGTAGAGTTTGGGCCATCAGGAATAATAGAATCGTAAGCAGTTTCTGAAATTTTTAATAAACCTTTTTTATTATCAGCAGCCCAAATTAATCCTGTATTATCTTTAAGTGCATATTTAAGATTTCCATTCGGAATAAATCCTCCGTCAATGTAACGATTACGTGTTAATGATGCATCATATTTACTGATAGAATAATCATTGGTGATCAACAATTCATTATCAGAAACGACGATATTGTTATTACGATTAGTATTCGAAATATTTCCCGCTGGTGCACCCCAACTACCATTATAAACCATGAGTGTATCCGTTGAATTTCGTCGAGAATAATTTACAACTAATTCATTATTAAAATTAACAAGTAAATTAAAATCTCCTTTATCACCCGTATCATCTAAAATCTTTGTCCAGTTGTTGTAGTTGGATAAATTCGGATCATTAATTCCTCCACGATAAACACCATCTTCTGTTGCAGCATAAATATAATTATTGTCAACTGCGATTTGAAAAATATTGATGCTTGATCCATTTGGTCCAATGAAATATGTATCCTTTACTTCGTTCTTTTCTAAATCTAAAACAACAATTCCAAAACCACATGCAAGAAATGCATATTTCCCCGATATAAAAATTGTGTTGATGGTTTTATTTCCAGGAACATTTTTTCTTTTTATATCAGAAAGATTTAATACCTGATCATCATCATATAACAAATCAATATTTGCATCGGCATAACCAATAATTAAAACATGACGAGTTGGATTATACGTAATCGTACTTATTCCAAAATCATTAAGTCCATTTAATTTTGAAAATCGTTGAATACTATTGTCATCCTTTGAAAAAGAAAAAAGACCATCATCGGTAGCACAAAAAATACGTTTCATTCCATCAGCAAGTGTGCGTGCATGTAAATAAGGAAGATGTTCGCGCCAACTTCCTAACTTGAATGGCTGAGCATTAATTGTGGTGGCGATGAGCAAGCCAAGAAAAAATAAGTAGAGTCGTTTAAGCATAAGAAATGTAGGTAAGGCAAAAATGTAAACAGTATTAATCTGTATTTATTGCCAACGGATAAAATTAGCGAAAATTATGCGTTGTGTTTAATAGAGATTTTCGATCTGCGCTAATTCTAGGAAATCATTCCCTCGAAAACGATTGAAATGGCGACGGTTAAGCGAATTTTTAAAACATAACTTTTCAATAACGAATACCCATCTATTCTGTGCCATATTTCGTTTTCATAAGTTACCTTCGTAGCCGTTAAAAATTCGATTATGTTGCGTTCAAATACCTGTGGTGAATTAACTATTTCAAATGTTGGATCAGAAGTCATTCTTTGCGGATGGGTTCAGCGCTCACGTGATTTAGGTGGGATGACTTTTATTGATCTTCGCGACCGCTATGGTCTTACTCAATTGGTTTTTAATATGGAAGTAAATTCCATTTTGTGTTTGGAAGCCAGGAAGTTGGGACGAGAATTTGTTCTAAAAATTGAAGGTAAAGTAGCGGAACGAAGCAACAAAAATTTAAAGATGCCAACGGGTGAAATTGAAATTCTCGTTGATAAATTAGTAATCCTGAATACATCCTTAACGCCACCTTTTACCATTGAAGAGCAAACAGATGGCGGTGATGATATCCGAATGAAATATCGGTACCTTGATTTACGCAGGTCTACCGTTAGAGCGAATCTAGAATTACGTCATCGTATCGCTATCGAAACAAGAAATTACCTTGACCGTGAACGATTTTTAGAGGTGGAAACTCCTGTCTTAATAAAGTCGACACCCGAAGGAGCTCGTGATTTTGTGGTGCCATCGCGCATGAATCAAGGTCAGTTTTATGCTCTACCACAGTCGCCACAAACATTTAAACAGCTGCTCATGGTGGCAGGATTTGATCGCTATTATCAGATTGTAAAATGCTTTCGTGATGAAGATCTTCGTGCCGATCGTCAGCCTGAATTTACACAAATAGACTGTGAAATGAGTTTCGTGGAACAAGAAGATATTTTGCAAACTTTTGAAGGTATGGTTCGTCATCTTTTCAAATCTGTAAAAGGTATTGAGATTCCTGAATTACCTCGTATGACTTACGCCGATGCCATGAAAAATTATGGTTGCGATAAGCCTGATATTCGTTTCGGAATGAAGTTTATCGAGATGACAGATCTTGTGAAAGATAAAGGCTTTAAAGTTTTTGATGATGCTAATATCGTTATCGGAATTAATGCAGAAGGATGCTCGGAATATACCCGCAAACAGCTTGATGAACTTACAGAATTTGTAAAGAAACCACAGATTGGCGCCAATGGATTGATCTATCTGAAATGCAATTTAGATGGTACGTTAAAGTCAAGCGTTGATAAATTTTATAGTGCGGAAGAACTCCAAAAATGGGCAAATTTATTTGGCGCTAAAGAAGGAGATTTATTGCTTTTATTAGCTGGCGACACGCACAAAACACGCAACGCAATGAATGAGCTCCGCTTGGAAATGGGTTCTCGTTTAGGCTTACGTGATAAAAATAAATTTCAATGTTTATGGGTGGTGGATTTTCCATTACTTGAATTTGGCGTAGAGGCAAATAGATGGTTTGCGATGCATCATCCTTTTACATCACCATTGCCCGAAGACTTACATCTTCTTGAAAGTAATCCTGGTGAAATACGCGCGAATGCTTACGATATGGTGATTAACGGTGTTGAAGTTGGTGGCGGTTCGATTCGCATTCATAATAAACAGTTACAGCAGCAAATGTTTGGCATCCTTGGCTTTACGCCTGAAGAAGCACAATATCAATTCGGATTTTTACTCAATGCATTTGAATACGGTGCTCCTCCACATGGTGGAATTGCTTTCGGATTAGATCGTCTTTGTTCGCTTTTTGGTGGTTCTGATAGCATCCGAGATTTCATTGCTTTCCCTAAAAATAATAGCGGTCGTGATGTAATGATTGATGCCCCTTCTCTCATTCATGCCGAGCAATTGAAAGAATTAGGAATTGATTTGAAATCTCAGCAATAATTATATTTAAAAAATGATTTTAACTGAAAATACAATTAACGCTTTTAGAATTAAAGATTAGTTATCTTCAAATTGCCAAATTTTCAAATTGTTTATTTATTTACTTTGCGCAATATGTATGATTATTTTCAGGGAAATATCGCAAGTTTAAGTCCGACACAGGTTACTATTGATTGTCAAGGAGTGGGTTATCATTTACAGATTTCACTCTACACTTTTGCAGCCATCAAGGAGAAAAAGCAGGTTCGCCTCTACGCACATTTAGCTGTTCGTGAAGATGCACATCTATTATTTGGCTTTGTTGATGAGGATGAACGCTTTATGTTTAGAGAATTGTTGAATGTTTCTGGCGTAGGAGCAACCACTGCCCGAATAATTTTATCATCTTTAAATCCGACAGAAGTAAGAAATGTAATTGCCGTAGCAGATATCGCAACACTCCAACGTGTAAAAGGAATAGGAGCTAAAACTGCACAAAGAATTGTGGTAGATCTTCAAGATCGTATGAAAAAAGGAGTAACAGCACCCATCACATTAGCTGCTGGAATACACAATACAGCACGTGAAGAAGCGTTAAGTGCACTATTAACTTTAGGATTTGCAAGAGCGAATGCCGATAAAGCCGTTCAACAAGCTTTAAAGAACTCTAATCCCGATTCCAACGTAGAAGATCTACTTAAAGTAGCGCTCTCTTACTTGTAATCAGTAAAATAAAAGAATAATCATTACCTCGAAAGGACGCTTCTAATCTAGCCTCCCTTTGATGGTTTTGTCTTATTTTTATCCCCTTATAAATAATTTCAAACCGAACCATAACCCTTTGAAACATTTCCGATCATATACCCTTCTTGCCTTAGGTATATTCTCGCTTATCACTATGGTGTGGGCGTCCGGACCAGGTCCTGTTCCTACTTCTGATTTGTCTTTTCGTCCTTACGAATCCGATGGTGATACTAGCAAGAGAGATACAGGTCAACTCCATTATCCCTTTCCTGATACGTATACCGATCCTTATAATTCAAGAAATCCAGATCGCCCGCTTTACCTCAGTAATCCCAGCAATATCAAAACGACGATCGAATACAATCCCGATGAACGTCAATATGAAATTGAGCAGAAAATAGGTAAAGAGTTTTTTAGGAATCCAAGCTACATGACTTTTGAAGAGTACAAAGAATCACAATTCAAAAAGAGCACGCTTGACTATTGGAAACAAAAATCAAACGAAGAAAATATTACGCAGCGCAAAAATGGATTCTCGCCTAAACTTTATGTTGGTGGTGAAGCTTTCAATAGAATTTTCGGTGGTAACACTATTGATATTCGTCCGCAAGGATCTGCATCGCTAAGCTTCGGATTAAACTTTAGCAAATACGATAACCCTACGCTTCCTGAAAAACAACGTAAGAATACGACGTTCGATTTCAAAGAAAAAATTCAGATGAATGTGATTGGTAATATCGGCGAAAAGCTGAAACTTACTACCAATTATAATACAGAAGCTAGTTTCGATTTCGAGAACCAAATTAAATTAGAATATACCGGTTACGAAGATGAAATCATCCAAAAAATAGAAGCAGGAAATGTGAGCTTGCCATTAAACACCACATTGATTCAAGGTAGTCAGAGTTTATTTGGATTGAAGACACAATTAAAATTCGGACGATTAACAGTAACGAGTTTACTCTCTCAACAGAAAGGAAAAAATTCCAACATCGAAGTAAAGGGCGGAGCAACAACAACAAATTTTGATATCTCAGCAGATCAGTATGAAGCAAATAAACATTTCTTTATTGCAGATTATTTTAAGAATAATTATGATAATGCATTAAAAGATATTCCGTTTATTAATTCAGCAGTTAACATTACCAAGATTGAAGTTTGGATTACAAATAAAAATAATAGTACTGATAATACAAGAAGCATTTTAGCATTTTCAGATATTGGTGAGCCCAACTTTTTTAATACTACAGTTCCTACTTTAATTTCTATAAATCTAGATCCAAAATACACAACGTATCCGAATGATTCTGCAAATACTTTATACAGCAATTTAAATGCGAATCCATTATTACGTGATGTAAATACAGTACAAAATACCATTACTTCTATTCTTGGTATTAGTCCTTCACGTGATTATGAAGTGGTACAAAATTCACGAAGATTAAATCCAACGGAATATACATTCAACTCCCGACTAGGATATGTTTCGCTTAATCAAGCATTGAATAGTAACGAAGTTTTAGCGGTTGCTTATGAATACACTGTAGGAAATAGTGTTTTTCGTGTTGGAGATCTTACCACATCAGGAATTGAACCTCCAAAAGTTCTTTACATGAAACTTTTAAAAGGTCGTGTTACGAATCCGAAACTTCCTACATGGGATTTGATGATGAAAAACATTTATGCATTAGGTGGATTTCAAATCGATAAAAAAGATTTTAAATTAAGTATTCTTTATTATAAAGTTGATACAACAGCAAATCGTGTAAACTATTTACCGGTTCCAAGTACAGAAACGCAAGTTTATGGAATTCCATTAATCCGACTTTTCAATCTTGATAAACTGAATTCAAATAATGATGCGCGCCCAGATGGTGAATATGATTTTATTGAAGGTGTGACTATCAACAGTGCAAATGGTAGAATTATTTTTCCTGTACGAGAACCTTTCAGTAGTTATCTTCGAGGTAAATTATCTCCCGCACAAGGTGATATTTTTGCTTATGATGTGTTATATGATTCAACAAAAACTGTTGCATTACAAAGTCCGGAGAAAAATAAATTTAGTTTTAAAGGAAGTTATAGCAGTAAATTTGGTTCTGATATTCCATTGAATGCCATCAATATTCCTGAAGGATCAGTAAAGGTTACAGCAGGAGGTGTTCCTCTCGTTGAAAACGTACAATATACAGTAGATTATAATTTAGGTCGCGTAAAAATTATTGATCAAGGATTATTAAATTCTGGTACTGCAATAAATATTTCGCTTGAAAGTAATTCACTTTTCAGCATCCAATCCAAAACATTATTCGGTAGTCGATTTGATTACGTTGTGAATAAAGATCTTGTTTTAGGTGGTACAATTATGCGATTGAATGAACGTCCGATTACACAGAAAGTAAATATTGGTGACGAGCCAATTGCGAATACAATTTGGGGTGTTGATGGAACATGGAGAACGCAATCACGTTGGCTTACAAAAATGATTGATAAGCTTCCCGGTATCTCTACAAAAGAACCTTCAAGCATTACACTTACTGGTGAATTTGCAAATATTATTCCTGGTAACAGCAAGGCTATTGGCAAAACGGGCACTGCTTATATTGATGATTTTGAAGGGAGCCAATCTTCTATCGATTTAAAGAATACAGGATCATGGATTTTAGCTTCTACTCCTTCACATATTTTTCCTGAGGGCGCATCAACAACGTTAAATTTAGATTACGGTTTCAATCGCGCTAAGCTCGCATGGTATGTTATTGATCCTTTATTTTATCGTCATCTATCAGGATTAACGCCAAGTAATATTACGGATGCCGAGTTAAGTGATGATCGTGTTCGACAAGTTAGAGAAAATGAACTTTTTCCAAATAAACAAAATCCAAATAACCTTCAAAATTTACTTTCTATTTTCAACTTATCCTATTATCCAACGGAACGCGGACCTTATAATTATGAAAGCAGCAGTCTAGGAACTGCAACTTCTGCTGGTATCGCTGGTGATGGATCCTTAAACAATCCTGCATCACGTTGGGGCGGTATTATGCGTAGAGTTGAAACGACAGATTTTGATGCCGCTAACGTTGAATTTATTCAGTTTTGGTTGATGGATCCTTTCCAAGCAAATCCACAAAATACTACTGGTGGAAAATTATATTTCAACTTAGGAAATGTATCGGAAGATGTGTTGAAAGATGGTAAATTGGAATATGAAAATGGTTTGCCGATTACAGGAGATGTAACGCAAGCAAATCAAACTATTTGGGGATACACTCCAAAAACACAGCCTCCAATTATTTATGCGTTCGATAACAATGCAAGCTCTCGTCAGTTTCAAGATGTTGGTTTTGATGGATTGAAAAATGATCAAGAAGCAGCATTTTTTGCTGGGTACTTAAGTGATCTTAGCCAGAACGTAACTGGACAAGCATATCAAACAGCATTAACCGATGTTTCATCAGATAATTATCATTACTACCGAGGTTCTGATTACGATGCAGCAAATGTTGGAATCCTCGGTCGTTATAAAAATTACAGTCAGCCTGATGGCAACTCACCAACAGATGGTCAGTCGGCAGAATCGTATTCAACTGCGGCAACAACAACACCCGATTTTGAAGATGTAAATAGAGATTTTAATCAAGAAGGTACAGAGCAGTTTTATGAATATCGTGTAGACATTGATCCGAATAGAATGCAAGTAGGTACTAATTATATTGTTGATAAAATTGTTTCGCCAGTAACATTAGCAAATGGCGCTAAATCAACAATGACATGGTATCAATTTAAAATTCCTGTTCGCGAAATTGATGGTGCAACTGCTCAAAAAGTTGGAGGAATTGATGGATTCAATACCATTAGTTTTATCAGAATGTTTATGACAGGATTTGATAATCCTATGGTATTACGTTTTGGAAAGTTAGAATTTTTACGCGGAGAGTGGAGAAAATATTCTTACAATTTATTTAATCCAGTTGAATGTTTTGGATGTGGAAATGCAAATACTTCCTTCGACATCACTACAGTTAGTTTAGAAGAAAACGGAAGTAGAACACCAATAAATTATGTGATTCCTCCAGGTATTAACCGTGAGATAAATGCTAACTCTCAATCTTTACAACAATTAAATGAGCAATCATTATCGTTAAAAGTTTGTGGCTTAGAAGATGGCGATGCTCGTGCAGCTTACAAAACATTAAATTTAGATTTACGTTCGTACAAAAAAATAAAGATGTACATCCATGCAGAATCATCAAAATCCGATGATTTATTAGATGGTGATGTAACTGCCTTCATAAGGATGGGTACTGATTTTAAAGAGAATTATTATGAGTATGAAATCCCATTAAAAATTACGAGATGGGGCGCTACTTCTGCTGATGACATTTGGCCATCTATTAATGATCTTGATCTCGACTTAGATAAATTTGTTTCATTAAAATTATCAAGAAATAATGCACTTAATCATTCGGGTGGGACAGTAAGTATAACTGATATTTATTCGGAAACTGATGGTGATGGGAAAAACAAAATTTACATCAAAGGGAATCCAACATTAAGTGATGTACGAACCATCATGATTGGAATTCGAAATCCTCATTTAGATCCAGCAAATCCCAACGGTGATGATGGTGAAACAAAGTGTGCAGAAGTATGGGTGAATGAATTGCGCTTAACAAATTTCGATAAAAAAGGTGGATGGGCGGCAACAGCAAGAGCAACAACAAAGCTTGCAGATATCGGTAACGTGTCGGTTGCAGGTACACATAAATCAATTGGATTTGGAACGCTTGAGCAAAAAGTTAGCGAACGACGAAAGAGTGATGAAACATCTTTTAATATAACATCATCACTTTACTTAGGAAAATTTCTTCCTGCTAAAGCAGCCCTCGATATTCCTATGTATGTGAATTACGGAACTGTTGTAAGTAATCCTCAATATGATCCACTTGATCAAGACGTTTTATTTAAAAACGAATTAAATAATGCGGAGACAAAAGGCGATCGTAAAGAAATTAAAAAACGTTCGCAAGATTATACGCGAACAAAAAGTATCAACTTCACGAATGTGAAGAAGAATAGAGTTGGTAGCGGTAAACCAAAAATTTATGATATCGAAAACTTCAACTTAACGTATGGTTTCGAAGAGAGTTATCATCGTGATATCAATATTGAATACGACGTTACCAGAACACATCGCGGAGCTTTAGGATACAATTACAATACGACACCTAAATATTTTACGCCACTTGCAAAAGTATCTGCATTGAAATCTAAATATCTGAAACTAGTTAAAGACTTTAACATAAATCTTATTCCTACGAGTTTAAATTTTCGCTATGATGTTGTACGTACGTATGGTGAAAAACTTTACCGTAGTCTTCCAGGATCAGAAGGTTCAATACGTGATACTTTCTTTAATAAGATTTTTGAAATGCATCGCTTATATGATTTCAAATACGACATCACTCGTTCTTTGAAATTTGATTTCAATGCAAACAATAATTCTATCGTTGATGAACCAGATGGAAGAATTGATACTAAGGGCGAACGTGATTCTATTAAGGATAATATTTTCGGAAAGAATTTTGTGTTAGGAAGAAATAAGCAATACCAACATTCTGGAAATTTAAGTTATCAAGTTCCACTAAATAAATTCCCGCTTACCGATTGGATTTCATTGAATGCGAAATACGGTTTTAATTATGGATGGAATGCTGGTCAGTATCTTTATGATCCATTACTTGGTCGATTTAGTACTGATAAACGTACTGGAAATACAATTCAGAATTCAAACACGAAACAACTGAATGGGAACTTCACATTCACAACGCTTTATAATAAAATTGCTTTCCTCAAAAAAATAAATTCACCGAAGCCACCTACTCCGCCAAAACCTAAACCTATAAAAGCAATCATTAACCCAAAAGCTCCGCAGGATACAACAGGAGGAAAGAAGCCAGTTATTGCAGTACCGAAAGCGCCAAAGCAAATTCCAAATGCAGTACGCTTTGTGGGTAGAATGATTATGGGAATTAAATCAGCAGGTTTCACATACAGCACTACTGAAGGAACAATTCTTCCCGGTTATCTGAATTATTCTAATTTATTAGGACAAGATTTGGATCATGGTTCACCAGGATTAGGATTTACTTTTGGTAGTCAACAAGATATTCGTAAACGTGCTACTGATGAAGGATGGATTACAAAAGATTCATCACTGAATAATCCTTTCTCAAGAACGTATTCAGAAAATTTCACAGGTAGAACTACTGTTGAGCCTTTTGATGGATTAAAAGTTGAGTTAACAGCAAATAGAACTTATAGCACTAATCATTCTGAATATTTTAAATATGACAGTAACACTGGTGATTTCCAACATCAAGGTTTAACCGAAACAGGAAATTTTAGTACGTCGATCATATCTATTCAAACAGCTTTTATAAAAGATGATCCAACCACTTATTCAAATCCTGTTTTTGAAGAGTTTAATACAAATCGAAAAATAATTTCACAACGATTGGCCGCAGATAATCCAAATTCGTTGGGATTAGCTCCTCCTGATAGTTTTGGTGTTGTTTACAATGATGGATACTCAGGAACACAACAAGAAGTATTAACACTTGCATTCTTGTCTGCTTATACTGGTAAGTCTGCTAAGAATATTAGTACAAATCCATTCACAAAAATTCCAATTCCAAACTGGCGAATTACATACGATGGTTTATCTAAACTTCCACTCTTTAAAAGATTATTTAACACCGTAAATTTAAGTCACAGTTATCGATCAACATTTAATATTAATTCGTTTAGCCGAAATTTAAATTATGTTGATGGTAAAAATGAAACAGCACGTGATGCAAGTGGAAACTTCATTGCACAAAAAGAGATTGCACAAGTTTCTATATCAGAACAATTTGCTCCCTTAATAGGTGTTGATGTTACATGGAAAAATAATATTCAAACAAGAGTTGAATTTAAACGTGATCGCAATGTTTCACTTTCGTATGCCGGAGTTCAAATTACGGAGGTAAAAGGAAATGAACTTACGTTAGGATTTGGATATCGTTTACCAAGTTTTAATCTTCCATTTAAAGTGAATGGAAAAACAAGAAGAATGCCTAACAACAGTATTAATCTTACTGCTGATGTTAGTGCACGAAGAAACATTACGATCATTCGTCGTTTGCTCGAAGGTGTTAATCAACCAACAGCAGGATTATATGTTTACTCCATTAAATTTGCAGCAGATTACACTGTCAATGAACGCGTAAATCTGCGTATGTTCTACGAGCAAACGGTAAACAAACCTGTGATTTCAACATCCTACCCTACTTCAAATATTAATGCAGGATTTGAACTTCGATTCTCCTTGTCACAATAAATTGTAATTTATATTTTTACCAAAATAACTACCCATGAATATTCCCGCAGAACTTAAATACACAAAAGATCACGAATGGATTCGTCTAGAAGGTGACATAGCATACATTGGAATCACTGATTTTGCACAAGGCGAATTAGGAGATATTGTATATGTTGAAATTGAAACTGTTGGTGAATCGGTAGCACAAGAAGCCGTGTTTGGAACAGTAGAAGCTGTTAAAACAGTATCCGATTTGTTTATGCCATTAAGTGGAGAAGTTCTTGAAATAAATCCAAAGTTAGATAGCGAACCAGAACTTGTTAATAAAGATCCTTATGGTGATGGTTGGATGGTAAAAATTCGTATCAGTGATGCGTCACAAGTAAACGGACTTCTTGATGCAGCAAAATACCAAGAAATCATAGGTGGTTAATACAACCTCTTCTGTTTTTATAAAACATAACTGGCCTGGCATTAGCTGGGCTTTGTTTATTTTTATTCTTAGTAGTATTAGTCCGCCATCATTCAAGATTCCCGATCTCTTCGATTTATTTGCTCCCGACAAAGTAGTCCATTTTTTCTTTTATGCAATACTGGTGATACTTCTTACAAGAGGGTTCCGACAAATGCCTCCAGGAAGAATTGTAAGAAATCAATTTTCAATCGCATTTTTTTCGTCAGCAATATTTGGTGGATTGATAGAACTTTACCAAGGTTTTTTCCTTAGTGATAGGACAGGTGATTGGGTCGACTTCCTCGCAAATTGTGTTGGTGCATCGATAGGCTGGATATCTTTTAAATTATATGATAGCTTGTTCAACAAATAAAGTTTTCTTGTAAAATTTATTGTAGCCGTTTTTTTTTGTAATGATGACTTTAATACCAATACTTTCTGCTTCATGAAACCCAATAATTGTTCTTGCGTATAAAAATGGATTAATAGAATGCATAAATTAATATGATCGCACCATCAAATCCAGATAACGAATCTACGAGGTTAAACAATCTTGTCAATTATCAAGTATTGGATACTATTCCAGAAACAGATTTTGATGACATCACATCTTTAGCTTCAGAAATCTGTAATACACCGATCAGTTTAATTTCATTGATAGATAAAAATCGTCAATGGTTTAAATCAAATAAAGGTCTTCCCATTTCAGAATCGCCACGAGATATTGCCTTTTGTGCACATGCCATAAACCGACCGAATGAAATTATGATTGTTACAGATGCAAGAACAGATTTACGATTTATTGATAATCCATTTGTAATTGATGATCCCAAAATTGTTTTTTATGCCGGTGCACCGTTAGTTAGTCATGAAGGATTTACCCTAGGTACACTTTGTGTAATTGATACTGTTCCAAGGATACTTTCTGAATTTCAATTAAACGCCTTAAGAACGCTCTCCAATCAAATTATTAATCAATTTTCATTAAGGAAAAAGAATCATGACTTATTACTAGCACAAATATGTTTAGAAAAAACAAACGAAGAACTTAACAGATTCACACAAGTTGTGGCTCATGACCTCAAATCACCATTAAATGCGATTGGATCATCAATAGAAATCCTAAAAAATAAAGGTAATATCTCCGAAAAAAATATTAATGATTTATTAGAAATTGCTAGTAAACGTTGTGTAAGTATGGGACAACTCATCAACGGACTTTTACAATATTCGAATAATGTAGGATTGCAAATAGAATATGATTTAATTAATTTCCAAGATTTCTTTCAGTCGATTATTCCGATGATAGAAATCCCTGAAAAATTTGCACTCACCTTAAATGGTGATCTTCGCCGTTTCTATTCCGATGAAGTGATGTTAAAGCAAGTGCTAATTAATTTAATTACAAATGCCATAAAATATAATTCCAAAACAGAAGGGCGAATTGATGTTGAAATTCAAGAAATAAATAATGGAATTCAAATTGCAGTAAGCGATAATGGATCTGGAATACCCAAAGAAAAACAAGAAATTATATTTGAAATATTTAAAACAATTGGTCAGACAGATAGATTTGGAAATAAAGGAAATGGTATTGGTTTAGCAACAGTAAAACGAATTATCACGAATTTAAATGGTGATATTCATATTGATGATACATACATTAACGGAACAAAATTTATTATTAATTTGCCAGATATCGTATTTGAAAAATACAGTGTTCAAGCAAAAGACGGTTCGGAAAATCTGGTAAAAAATAATTCAAAGCCTAATTCATTTAAGTAAAACAGTATTCCATTTAAATACATCATTAGCTTTTCCAGATCGTATATCTGTTAATCTTTTTTCTAATTGTTTACAAATTGAATTACTAGAATAACTTGGCAAAACAATTTTTTTATTTTTGATAGTAATAGTTGCAATAGGTGCTGTAATAGCAGCTGTACCTGCACCGAATGCTTCAGTAAGAATTCCCTTTTCGTGTGCTGTAATTAATTCATAAGCAGAAATTTTTCGCTCTTCCACTTTGAAATTCATAGCACTTGCTAATTGCAACAATGAATCGCGCGTGATTCCTCCTAAAATCGTATCCGAAAGAGGTGGAGTAATAATGATATTATCGATCACGAAAAGTATATTCATAGTTCCCGACTCCTCAATATTTAATTGTTCTGATCCATCCGTCCATAAAACTTGATCGAACCCTTGTTGCCTTGCTAAATGCGTTGGATAAAATGACCCACCATAATTTCCTGCACATTTAGCTGCACCAGTTCCACCATGAGCAGCGCGCGTATACGTATCTTCTACTTTAACATTTAATGGCTTCGGATAAAAAGATCCAACAGGACCTGCCATAATAATAAATAAATATTCTTCAGAAATCTTAACGCCAAAACGACCTTCAGATGCAAAAATTAACGGGCGGATATACAAAGATTTTCCTTCGCCTTCAGGTACCCATTCATGATCAATATTTACAAGTGATTTTATTCCATCTTCAAATAAAGCAAAAGAAATTGTTGGCATACTCATTCTACTTAATGATTTTAATAATCGTTCGTAATGCTTATCGATTCTAAAAATAGAAATGTTGCCATCATCCATTTTAAATGCCTTCATTCCCTCAAAAACAGATTGTCCATAATGAAGTGCTAATGCAGTTGGTGCAATCGCTATATCTGCAAAGGGAACAATCCTTGGGTCACTCCACTCTCCATCAGCAAAACGCGCAACAAACATGTGATCCGACATGTGTTTTCCAAATTCTAAATTATTAAAATCAACATCAGAAATTGTACTTTTATTTGTATGTAGAATTGGGATTTCAGTGGTAAGGTTCATTTTATTTTTTTGTAAGAATTTTTAATAGAAAGTAATGTATGCTTCTAATAAAAATAAATTTGTTGATCAACTAATGAAATAGTTTTAAAATAATTTACAATTTATAAATTGTATTAGAATCTTGCAAATTACAAATGAATTACATCCATTTAATTTTTTCTTCCAGTGGAATATTTCTAATGCCTACTTTGTGTGGTTCATCAGTATATCCAAGATAAAGCAATCCCATTACAACATCTTGTTCCCCTAAGTCTAAATAATTTTTCATTGAATGATGATGCGTCATTCCTCCTGTATTCCAAATTGCAGCAATGCCTTTCGCACTTGCGCCAAGCAATATATTTTGGATGGCCGCCGAAGTAGCAGCAATCTCCTCTAACAATGGGATTTTGGGATTACTTCCTCTTTTTGTTACCGCAATGATTAGATGAGAAACCTTATTAACTGAATGTTCAAGATTTTCGAATGTTGTAGTTTTTCTGTTTTCTTCAGAGTTATTTTCCCAATATAATGCAGCATGTTTTTTACCAAAATCCGTTAGAGAATCGCCAGTATAAACAAAGAAAAACCAAGGTTCTGTCCTTCCATGTGTTGGCGCCCAATTAGCAAGTTCTAATAAATTTTGGATTTCCTGATTTGGAATAATTGCGCCATTCATTGCTGCCGCCTTCACCGTTCTTCGATCTTTGACCAGTTGATCAAATGATGAAAATGTAATATCTGCCATAGACTGCAAAGATGGAAAAAACAAGCTGGAAATTGATCAAAAATATCTTAAATTTGTTCCTTAAACTGATAAAATAATAACTTAGTTAAATAAATCAAAACCTCATCATGAAAAAAACAATTAAATCGTTAGTTGCTATTAGTATTCTTTTTTTAACAATGTCAGTTCAAAATGCGAAAGCCCAAGAAACTAAAATGGATTCGTGGCCTGAAATGAAAGCCTTTCATGAAGTGATGTCACAAACATTTCATCCAGCAGAAGAAGGAAATCTTGAACCTATTAAAGCAATGAGTACCGAATTATCAAATAGAGCAACAGCGTGGTTAGAAAGTACACCTCCAAATGGAATGGCTTCTGCTGATGTAAAAACTCAATTAAAAGCGCTTGCTAGTGGATGTGCAAATCTTGACAAAATGATTCATGGTGGAGTAAAGGATGAAGAAATAAAAGCATCACTTACAAAATTACATGAACAATTTCATGCAATTGTAGGAGCATGTATGAAAGAAGTTGGTGAAAAAGCCAAAACAAAATCAACAACAGCGCCTAAAAAAACAACAACATCTCCAGCTAAAACTAAATAATATTTTTTTAGTTTTAGTGATAAGAAACGAACCAAGAAATTGGTTCGTTTCTTTTATACCAAAAAGAAATGGATAAGAAATTTTTGAGTAGCGATTATTTATTTATTCTTGAAAGGTATCTCTAAATTATTTCAGGCCTCCCAGACCCTCCAAAGGAGGGACTTTTAATTTACGATATTTAATGGGATTTTATTTCCAAGTGAAAACTTAAACATAATTACTTGCGGCTGTGGTCAAGCTTAAATAAATTACCCCGAAGGGGCCACTATGAGGAAAATTAAGAATTAAAAATTAGGTTAGGCAAATGAAAAATTTATAGCTATCCCACATATTTCTAACTTTATATTTAGAGCAAAATCTACAACAGCAAAGGTGCGTTGAGGTCAAGCGTAAGAGCGAACTATCAATTGATGTATAGATAAAGAAAATAGAAAGCACTGCACTTTGTTTTCACTTAATGCACATTGTAGTTAGCATAATGTTCAATTGATAGTTGGTTACGCTTGTGTGCTTTTCTTTGGTTACTTTCTTTTGCACACCAAAAGAAAGTAACAGAACAAAATAGGATAACAAGCTTTTATAAAAGTCAAGAATAAAAATCGTAAGACGAAATTTAAAAAATCAGCTTGAGGAAATTAATTCAAAAATAACTTGTGAATTAGACGCGAGGAGTGATCCAACGAAAAGAGTGAAGCCAGTATTCGTGCACAGATGGTGAGCGATAGTAGCAATACAGATTTGAATGTTGAACAGAAAATACTTTCTACAAAGCAGGTTAGGATCCTAATGGAGTTTTTAGGGCAGCCTCGAATTGAAATAAAAATATTAATATTTAATAACCTTACTAAAGTGTGTTTTCTTTTTTTTATCCGTTACGTTAAGTAAAAACATTCCTGAAGAATAATCGGTTAAATCAATTTTGTTCTCTTTCTGTTGCAGTAAAACTTTTCCAGTTAGATCGCGCAATGTAAGAAAATCAATTTCAGCATTTTTTAGTATAATACTAATTAAATTATGCGATGGATTTGGAAAAATTTTGATGCTGGAAGTAGATGTTTCAATTTCTTTTATTCCAACATTTAAACCATTCAATCTCATAATTGGTTTTACTGATTGATTATTATAAGATTCAAATGATCCCATCACATAATATCGGTCAAGATTACCAGTATCTTTCAGAATACTTGTAATATCTAATGTTAATGGAATTAATGCAGGAATAGAATCAATACCATATCCATTAAATGCAATAGAATCTAAGAAGCCATTCGCATCTATTTTTGCAATGCGACTACGCATCTGATTTTGATATTGAGTGAAAAATCCACCAATTAAATATCCACCGTCCATTGTTGCGCAAATAGTATTGCAACCACCAATTAAATTAAATTGATTAATATTATTAAAATTGTTAAATGTTGAGTCTAATTCGCCATTTGGCAATAACCTTATCAGACCAAGAGAATCATTTGAAGAATTGATTTTAAAAGTACCTGCAACAATAATTTTTCCATCACTCTGAACATAACATTCATTAATAAACGTAAAAATCGGAGAAGAATTAATAAAAATATTATGAAAACTTGTATCAATATTACCCAGTGTATCTATTCTGCATAATAAATTATAATTCAAATTATCATAATGATTAAAATAACCTGCAACTAAAACTTTACCTAAATCATAATCAATAATTTTATACACAAATTTGTCTGTATTATGTGAAAATGTTGAATCTAAAAATCCATTAGGTAATACTTTTCGAAAATGGTATGGATAATTCTTTCCTTCTGTTCCTAAAAAAAAATAATTGTAATGAACTTTTTGTGGAAGAATTTCACTATATAGTGTATCTCGAATCATTTCACTTAAAAAATTTCGTGTCCAACTAGAATCAATAAAGCTTCCATTTAAATCTGTTTTAAATAAAATCACATCATCTACTCCATAAATATATTCGTTTAATTCTGTTGGAACAACTCTTGAAACAGAATTTGAATAATAATAGGGATAATGCGAAAAATTTGAGCTAACAGATCCATCAAAATTTAATAACATAATATTTTCTTTGTATGGATAATTTGAGTCCTCGAAATCACCGTAAACAAGAAAACCTGATTATGCAGGAATTGCACCACCTATACCACTTTGATTGACAGAAAAATTATAAGGACATTGAAATGAATTATCAAGAGAGTACGGTTGAGCAACTGAATTAATCGGGCTATTAAGAATCAAGAAAAACATAAGGATACAACTCTGTATTCCAACTAGTGGAAAATGTTTGTTTACTCCCTTTACATTATTAAACATAATTTCTAAGCGATATTAATGATTAATTGTTATCCTATTTAAAATTATTTACTTTTTATCAAAATTTATTTTGATGAGTTAAAATCTAGGCTTAAACATTAATGTATCATGTAAGGTATAATCCTGAACATTTTGCGAAGAAAATTCGGGATTATTCCGAAGGGGAGATACAAAGAAAAATATTAAAATGCTGGAGGTTTGCTCATCGGCATCTTTTGCTTTTACACTTTCGTAAGCGAGCTTACTTCGTTTCAAAAATTAAAATGCCGGTACTTCGTACCAGCATTTTAATTTTTCTTTGCGGAGAAGGCGGGATTCGAACCCGCGGTACCTTGCAGTACACATACTTTCCTAGCTTGCACGTTCTTCCAATCTGACACCTCTCCGTTTTTTTCAAGGTGCAAATTTATTGAAAAATTACTCTTCTAAACTCAATTCGCCACATATTGGTAATTGAAATTGCTTTTTAATTTCTTTTAAGGCTAATTTTCTCCCAAATAGCACCATCAATTTTGTCAGCGCTGATTCAGTCGTGAGATCTACTCCGCTTACAACTCCAATCTTTTTCAATTGAAAGCTTGTCTCGTATTTCCCTTGCTCAACTCTACCTCCACTACATTGAGAAACATTAATAATCACTAATCCATTTTTTATTGCTTTATCTAATGCTTCAATAAACCACTTTTCTGTTGGAGCATTCCCACTTCCATACGTTTCTAAAACAATCGCCTTCAATTTTGGCAGACTCAAAAAATAGTTCAACCATTCATTAGTAATGCCAGGAAAGATTCTTAATAATCCAATATGCGGTTCCAGTTGATGATGTACTTTTAATTTTTTTCGTGAAGCCTTTGCAATAAATCGGTGGTTGTATTGAATGTCAACTCCTGCTTCTGCTAATGCAGGATAATTTAATGATTGATATGCGTCAAATTTTGAGGATGTAAATTTCTCTGTTCTATTTCCTCTAAATAATTGATTGTTGAAATAAATACAAACTTCAGGTATTAATATTTCTCCTGCTGCTAATTCGATGGAAGTAATTAAATTTCTTCTTGCATCTGTACGTATTGCTCCCATCGGCAATTGTGATCCTGTAAAAATAATCGGCTTCTTTAGATGCTCCATCATAAAACTTAATGCCGAAGCAGAATAAGCCATCGTATCTGTTCCATGCAAAATAACAAAGCCATCAAATTTATTATAATAATTTTCAATGATTGTTGCTAGCTCAGTCCAATGTTCAGGAGTTATGTTTGAGCTATCAATTAATTTTCCAAAACTATGATGATGCAATTTACATTTCAATCTTTTCAACTCTGGAACTTGTTCAAGAATTTTTTCAAAATTAAAAGGACGTAAAGCACCATTTGCATCTCGTTGCATTCCGATAGTTCCACCAGTATAAATAAGCATTATTTTTTTCATAGTCGAAATAATTTTTTTGCATTTGCTGATGTTGCTATTGCTACTTCTTCAATAGAAATATTTTTTATAGCAGCTAATTTCTCTGCAACAATTCTTAGATATGCTGGCTCATTACGTTTGCCACGATGCGGTGCTGGCGCTAAGTACGGACCATCTGTTTCCAATAATAAATATTCTAATGAAATTTCATCCACTACTTTATCCAACCCTGAATTCTTAAAAGTAAGAACTCCTCCAATGCCCAAATAAAATCCTAAATCAATTACACGCTTTGCTTGTTCAATATCTCCGCTATAGCAATGAAACACTCCTGTTAATCCTGATAATTTTAAATCTTTAATGATTGTAATTACTTCTTCCGTTGCACTTCGTGTATGCAAAGCAACGGGCAAATTTAATTCATGCGCTAAAATTAATTGGAAATGAAGTGCTTCTTCTTGCTGTTTAATAAAATCAAGTTCCCAGTATTTATCCATGCCAATTTCACCGATAGCACAATACTTTCCATTTCGAAGTAATGATTCAATTTTTTCTAATTCACTTTTGTAATCCAACTTCACATAACATGGATGAAGACCCATCATGGGAATACAAACTCCAGGATAATCAATAGCTAATTTATGTAAACCTTCAAATGAAGTATGATCAATATTCGGAAGTAAAAATTGCTTAACTCCGTCTTTTATTGCTTGCTCAATCAATAGAGACTGATCCGCAGAAAACTCCTCTGCATATAAATGAATATGTGTATCAATTAATTCTATCATAAAGCGCGAAGTTAACCGATCTATCTCAAATCGAACACCTTTTTGTTAACCTTGTGATTCATTCTAATTGCATCCAATGACTTATCTTTGTTGTCGTGCCAAAATTCCTAATCATTCGTTTAAGTTCTATTGGTGATATCGTTTTAACATCACCAGTTATTCGCTGCTTAAAAAAACAGGTGCCGAATGCTGAAATACATTTTCTAACTCGAAACACTTTTAAATCTGTACTTGAACACAATCCATATATTGATAAATTATGGACTACTGATGGCACTTTAAATGATGTAATTCCGCAATTGAAAAAGGAAGAGTTTACTGAAATTATTGATCTACATCATAATATTCGAACCTATAAAATCAAACGTGCATTGGGATTAACATCAACAGCTTTTTCAAAATTAAATATTGAAAAATGGTTATTGGTTAATCTTAAAATTAATCGAATGCCATCAATCCATATTGTTGACCGATACTTATCAACTGTAAAACATTTGAATGTAGTTAACGATGGTAAAGGGCTTGATTATTTTATTTCAGTTGATGAAAATATTTCAATGGATAAACTTCCATCAACACATAGAAATGGATTTATTGCTTGCGTGATCGGTGCAAAACATGCGACGAAGATAATGCCCACAGAAAAAATTATTGCTGTTTTAAAAACACTTCAACATCCGATTGTTTTACTTGGTGGTCCTGATGATAAAGAGCGTGGAAATAATATTGCTACTGAAATTGGTTCATCGATTTTTAATGCTTGTGGCATCTATAAATTAAATGAATCAGCAAGTTTATTACAACAAGCAAAACTTGTTATCACACACGATACAGGATTGATGCATATTGCTGCCGCATTCAAAAAACCAATTGTTTCTTTATGGGGAAATACTGTTCCTGAATTCGGCATGACGCCTTACTTTCCAATGAATGAAAATCATTCCATCATTATGGAAGTAAAAAATCTTTCTTGCCGACCATGTTCTAAAATTGGATATAATAAATGTCCAAAAAAACATTTTAAATGCATGAATCAAATTAAGAATGAAGATATCACCAATGCAGTAAATTCATTGATTAACTAAAAAGCTTTTTCAACTCTGTCGCTTCGGATGGCTTCATTTTCCCTGCTAAAATCAATGATAATTGTCGGCGACGAAGTGCTCCATCAAAACGTTCTTTTTCTTCTTCAGTTTCTGGAGTTAACTCAGGAACATTAATAGGATTTCCTAATTGATCAACAGCAACGAATGTATAAATGGCTTCATTACACTTTACCTTTTTGTTACGCATATTATCCTCAACCCATACTTCAATAAAAACCTCCATACTTGAATTAAACGCACGAGAAACTTTACTTGTAAGGGTAACGATATCGCCTAACTTAATTGGCTGATTAAAAGAAACATTATTAACAGCTGCAGTTACTACAATGCGACTACAATGACGATGCGCAGAAATAGCAGCGGTAATATCTAGCCAATGCAACAATCGACCTCCCATCAAATTTCCCAACACATTAGTATCATTGGGTAGCACAATTTCAGTATGTATAGTAAGACTCGCAGAAGGAGTTTGAGACTTCATCATAGTATATATTTTGGCTGCGAAGTTACACAAAGCATAAAAGCATTAATTTCGCCCTGCGAATTATTTATGTTAAATATTATATGCACCCGTAGTTCAATTGGATAGAATGGCAGTTTCCGGTACTGTTGGTTAGGGGTTCGAATCCCTTCGGGTGCACTAGTGAATAATAAAAGTCATTTCAGCTTTGCTGAAATAAAATGTTGAAAGATCATGAGCCAAGTTTTACTTGAGCGAAATGGTCTTTCAACATTTTAATCTGACCTTAGGGCAGATGACTTTTATATTTGGACCTCGGAAATAGTTTTCGCACTTTTTTTCAATCATTAAGGCCACCTTTCAAAAAAATACTTATCTTGGTCTATGATTACTCATTTTCGATGAATGAATTTAATGTTTTTTTAAATCATTGTTAGAGCTTGCAAATCATAATTAATTCTAATTATTAGGATCGCAACGTACTTTTAAAAACATAAACATGAAAAAATTATCTACTACAATTTTTAAATTAAGTGTACTGGTATTTCTATTATTAACTGTTTCAACTACTCATCTAACTGGGCAAACGTTGACGATAATTCCAACTACTGCACCTGGAATTACAGCGAGTGATGATTACATGCCTCTTGGAACATTTTGGGGTTACCAACGATCGCAAATGCAATATACCGATGCAGAACTTTCAACTTCTGGTTTGAATGCTGTTCCAACTGGTGGTCATTGGATCACTCAAGTAGGTTTTTATATTTCTAATGCAACCGGAAAAGCTGCTTCAACTCCCGTCATCATTCACATGAAACAAAAAACGGGAGTTGCTGGATTGACTACCGCTCTATATAACACAGCTGTAACTGGGTATTCGCAAGTTTTTAGTGGAACTATCATCAGTAGTTTATGGACAACTGGATCTTGGGTGATGGTTACCTTAACAAATCCATTTTACTACACTTTTACTGGCTCAAATAATTTGGAAGTTATAGTCGAAACAAATTATGGAGGCTCTGGTTTACCTTCCTCTTCATCGCTAACTTGGGCGAGAACAGCTTTAGGTGCTGGAGCAACCAACCAACGTTTTCAACGATGGACAGCTGATGGTCAACCACCAATAACTTCAGGAATTTTAAGTACCGATCGACCAGATTTACGTTTAGCTTATTTCAAAGAAACAGCTTGTACTGCACCTGGAATTATCGTTTCTTCTACTTCTTTATCTAACGTTTGTTTTTCACCTGCTCAGCAATTTACACTGTCTTTAAGTGGTATTATTAGCCCTCCAGGATCGGTACCAGGTGGTTATACTTATCAATGGCAATCCGGACCAACAGCAGGTGGCCCATGGATAAATATTGCTGGAGCTATTTCAAACACACTTGTTACTACTGAGGGGTCATCTACTTACTATCATTGTTCAGTAACATGTGGTTCTACTTCAACATCATCTGCAGTTTTAGTAAATGCTGTTGCTTGTTATTGTGTTCCATCAACAAATTTTACAAGTGGTACCGATATTGGTCAAGTGATTTTTGGTACGTTTACTAATCCAGCAACAATAGGAACAACATTAAATAATTCTCTTGCTTCAAATTCATATACAGATTACACATCAGTTACAACTCCATGCTACACTCAAGGAATTGCATATCAATTTACGGTAAAACAAATTACTAATAGTAGTTCTCTAAACAGTGCAATAGCGCATGTTTTTATCGATTATAATCATGATGGAATTTTAAGTTCAAGTGAAGATGTTTATTTGCCAGGCCCTACTGGTCCTACTGGTGGAAGCCCAACAACAACATCGCTTTCAACATCTATCACCATACCATTTTCTGCACTTACTGGATCAACAAGAATGCGTGTTATCTTAAGAGATACTTGTTGTAGTTCTATTGGAGGAGCAACAAATCAAGCTTGTGATGTTTTTAATTCTGGAGAAATAGAAGATTATACTATTTGTATTGCAGCTGGAATTCCTTGTAACATTACTGCAACTGGAACTGCGACTTCTACTGCACCAAGTGTTTGTACTTCTCAACCTTTCACATTAAATATAACAGGTAATACAGGTTATGGTTCAGGAATGACTTTTCAATGGGAAGTTAGTACTACAGGTGCTGGAGGACCATATTCTTCTATCGCTGGCGCGAACACCTATCCATACCTATTAGCAAGCCAAACAGTGTCGAGTTGTTATCGCTTGAGAATAACATGTCCTGCGAATTTAGGTGGAGGTCCACAATATACTTCGACAATTTGTGTAGGTCAAAATGCACCCGCACTTTGTGTTTGCACTCCTATTCATCCAGCTTGTCCTAGTAGTCCTTACATATCCAATGTAACGCTTAATACTTTAAACAATACTACTGTATGTAATAATGGAAATGGCAATGCTTATACTATTTATCCTCCAATTGGAAGTACGACAACTTCATTAGTTCAAGGAGCAACTTATACATTAAGTATATCAACTCAAATAGGAAATTCAATTGTATCCGTTTGGATTGACTTTAATGCTGATGGTATATTTTCTCCTTCAGAATCGTGGCCAGTGGGAACTAATATTCCATCAGGAGTAGCAACTTCAATTCCAATCACCATTCCTATTGGAGCAGTGCCAGGACAAGTAGTGATGCGAGTACGTTCTTCGGCAGCAGGAAGTATCAACACCGGTAGTGATGCTTGTACTGCTTTCTTATCTGGAGAAGCAGAAGATTATACGGTAACAATTGCTGGAGCTGCACCTACACCTTGCACGGGTCTAAACTCTTCTGGAAGAACAATTACTTCTTTACAACCTTACACAAATATTTGTTCTGGAAACCAAATTACATTTTCTCTAACTCCATCATTGACATCACCAACTATCTATAGCGGACTTACTTATTTCTGGGAAACTGCACCTGCAGTTGGAGGTCCTTGGACAGCAGCAGCGGGAATAAATACTAACAGCACCTATACCAGTTTATTCACATCAAACATGTGGTTGCGTTGTACTATTTCATGTAATGCAGGTGGTTTATACAGTACTCCTGCAATAAATATTACTACTATTCCAACTTCTTGGTTAGGATATACTGATGATTGGTCTGATGGAGCAAACTGGTGTGGTAGAATACCTACTTTTTCAGATAAAGTACAAATCAATAAAACAGTTGCGTTAACTTTAAGAGGAGCTGGTACTTATTATTCTCCTGTTGTTGCAAAAAGTGATTTAGTAAAAATATTTTCATTAGATATCTCTAGCTTGGATTCAATGACAATAATTACAGATACACTTGTAAAAGTTGATGTCAATAATAATATTACCAATAACGGAAAACTTGCAATTATTTCATCCACTCAAAGTGCGGATACTGCAACGATTGGAAATGGTTCTATTGTTTCTTCTACCTATGGACAAATATTTCGTGGAAATCAAAATGATCAAATCGTACAAGTTATTTATAATGTAAATGAACTAACTGGCATTGGATTACAAGCAGGAAATATTATTGATTCACTTTTATTTCAGTTTAGAAATAGAGCAAGTGCTGGTGCAGGATTTCAAAATTTTACAATTTCATATTTACAAGTTCCTACAGCAACACTTTCATCCTTCTCAACTACTAATCCTTATGTAGGTGCATTCACGACAATTTATAATACATCCTCTTTAAATACCAATGCTCCATCTTTCGGGCAATGGACTCCTTACGCTTCTCCTGTAACGCATTCTTTTAGTGGAACAGTTACATCAGGATCCGCTATCATTACATCTGTTACACCGGCTCCAAATGTATCAGCAAACCAAATATTTATTGGAGATACTATTTTTGCAAATGGATTAGTTCCTTACGGAATTGTTAGCGCGGTAGGACCAAATTCAATTACTGTAAGTACAACTGCAACTTCATCTTTCTCTGGCTCCTTTACCTCAAAAAATTCAGGTGGATGGTTACGATTATCAACAACATTGAATCCATTTATTTGGAATGGAAATGATAATATTATTCTTCAAATATGTTTTAACAATGGTGCAGTAAATGCAACTGCAATCGATGAAATGTTATTTACTTCTACATCACCTGTAAAAACCGCAGTCTACTTAAGTAATGGTTCTTCTGGGGCGGCGAATGATGGTTGTACTCTTACTTCAGCATCACCTAATTTAACTTCTTCATTCGGACAATCTCCATCTGTAAACCGTCCAAATATTACTTTCAGATTTCGTAATGCTACTTCTAAATTATTTGCAAATGTAGGAGGTCAAGTAGTAAATAATTCGGGCGCTAAAATGTGGATTAGCACTACTGATTTATTAATTGGTAGTGATTTAAAGAATGATGGATCTTTCTATTATCAAGATTCTACTTCTATAAGTATTGGCGGTGATATGACTAACACTTCTTTGTTACAAGCAACAAATATTCCTGTGCTGCGATCGGTAACAGGTAGTACAACATTAGGTTCTCCAATTATTACTTCAGTAACACCAAATACAAATTCTATTTATGTTGGTGATATCGTTTCTGGAGCCGGTATACCTGCGAATTCAATCGTTACATCTACTACGGCAACAACTATAGTAATTAATCAAAATGCAGTTATTACTGGGGCATTAGTTGCGACAACTATTAATAACATTACAAAACGTCCTGCCATTTTATTTAATGGAGCAAATTGGACCAACAACGGAACAATAATTCCTGGAAATAGTCGAATTACTTTTGGTGCAGCAACGGCCCAAACTATTGGTGGTACAAATTCATCAACATTCTTTGATTTCAATATGCAGAAAACAAATAATGCAGATGTTATCACAATGAATAAACAAATAATTATAAATGATTCGATTGCTTTACGATTAGGACAATTGCGAATGAATAAAAATTCTATTACTATTAATAATTCAAATGTATCTGCTTTATCTCGTCAGATTTCTGGAACTCCAATATTAGCAACGACTGTTTCATCTGCAACAACATTCACTGTTAATCCTACAAGTGTTGCTGGTGTTATGATTGGTGATTTAATTGTAAATGCAAATTTAAGTACTGCTCCAATTACACATGTTGTCGGAATTAATGGATCCACAATTACATTCTCACCATCAGCTACAAATGCTCTTGTACTTGGTTCAACGCTTACCTTTTATAGAGCTGGTTATTTAATTGGAGAAGATTCTTTATCAAAAGTAAATTGGCTCATTGATGCAGTTACAGGAAATAGAACAATTCCGTTTGCAAATATTACAACGAATGGTGCTGCGAATCCATTACATATTCCAATCAATTTTAGTTTAGCTGTTACCAACCCAGTTGATATGGATACTGTTTCGTTTGCTACTTATAAAGCTATAACAAATATTCCTCTGCCACCAACGGTTACTCATTTAAATTCTGCAGGACCTGGGGTTAAAACCTATACAGGAACAACTACTATTGGAAGTAATATTTTAACTGCAATGTCAAGTATTATTGGTGTGTTGGCGGGTGACCAAGTTACTGGACCAGGTATTCCCGCAGGCGCAACTGTTTTATCTACTTCAGGGACTACAATTACTTTACAAGTTGGACAAAACGCAACAGTAACTACTACTGGAGTAAGTATTTCTTTTGGTGTAGGAATAGCTGCAGGAAATAACAATGATGTTTATACTGCTGATCGCTTTTGGATAGTAAGTAAAACAAGTGCTCCAGTAAATACTATAACAGGAAATACAACAACAGGATCAACGATAATTTCTGTAGTCAATCCAAGCACTACTGGAATTACTGTAGGACAAACTGTTTTTGGAACTGGCATCGCTGCAGGAACAACTGTAGTTTCTGTTACAGCAGCTTCAATTACTTTAAGTGTTGCTGCTACTCAAACAATTTCCGGAAATAATATCGCATTTAATTATCCATTAACAGCATTATCATTTACAATAGCGTATGATGAAAGACCATGTGCAAATGCAGTTTCGCCCTATACTTGTTCGAATTCAATTACAAATCCATTTCGACCTCAACCATGGTTCAAACAAACAACACCAAGTAACATTGCAACATGGAATAGATTGCAATACACTGGTACACCTTTCACCTTTTCGAATTTTGTAATTAACACGCTTAATAATACAAATTACAATGTAGCTGTGACGAATTATCCTTGGATGTTTGGTAATTATACTCCTTGGGCTGTTACTACACAAAATCAACCTTTAGGTTCTCAAACAAATATCCCCATTCCTATAATTTCATCTTTCACACCAACATCAGCTACTGCAACTGATACTGTAAAAATATTTGGTTCAAATTTTAATGGCGCTACCAATGTAAAATTTAAAGGAATAAATGCAGCATCATTTAATATTATTTCGAATTCTCAAATTAATGCTATCGTAGCAGGAGGAGCTTCGGGATATGTATCAGTTACGAATTCAAGCGGTAAAGATTCTTTAAACGGATTTACTTTCTTATTTCCGCAAGCAACAATTTCAGGAGCAGCAGCAGCAGCATGTTTAAATGATACAACAATAAAAATTACATTTAGTGGTAGTCGTGGTAAAGCACCATTTACATTTACCTATACTATTAATGGTGGCTCCACTAATACTGTTACCTCCAACAACGGAAATAGTTATCTGTTTTCTGTGCCAACTAATATTGCAGGAACATTTAATTATGCATTAACATCAGTAATCGATAGCTATGGTAATTCGCAAATTCAAACTGGAAATTTAATCGTAACAGTTAGCTCCAGTGCACCAGCAATACCAGGTACAATTACTGGAAATGCAAAACCATGTCCTGGTGATACAGGAGTTATTTATTCCATAGTAAATGTTGCAAATGCAAATTCCTACAACTGGTTAGTTCCTGCAGGTTGTACAATTACATCAGTAAGTGGGACTACTTCAATTAAAGTAAATTTTGCTTTATCATTTAATAATGGAACGGTTTCCGTTTCTGCAGCGAATGGTTGTGGAACAAGTACTCCAAAATCAAAATATCTTTCGAAAAATATTCCTGGAACACCATCAGTAATTAGCGGTCTCACTGTTGCAGTTTGTGGTGGAAGTACGAATACTTATTCGATATCAATTTTAAATGCTGCAACAACTTATAAATGGACTGTTCCCGCAGGTATAATAATCAATAGTGGACAAGGTACTACATCAGTAAGTTTAACTTTTCCAGCAAATTTTATCTCAGGAACAATCTCTGTTGCTGGAGGAACTAGTTGTGGATTTGGCACTGCACGTACACTATTAATAAGATCGATTCCCGCTACTCCACTTTCAATTACAGGACCAATAACTGTTTGTGCAAATCAAGTTGCTGTTACGTATAGTACTGCTCTCATAACAGGCGCTAATTCCTATTCATGGCTAGTACCTAGCGGTGCCACTATTACTTCAGGACAAGGCACAAATTCTATTGTGATGAATTACGGCCTTATAGGTGGAAATGTAAAAGTGAAAGGAATAAATGCTTGCGGTTCTGGATACAATAAAGTAATTTCAGTTACTATCGTTTGTAGAGAAGGATTAGATGATAATGATTATGAAATTCGGATCTATCCAAATCCAAGTAACTCCACATTTATAATTGATACTCATTTTGTAAATGATGAAAATTATAACCTTGTTGTGAAAGATGTGTTAGGTAGAGATGTTGAGAAATACGAATATATTAATTCAAAAAACTCTTTCACATTTGGTAAAGAATTAATGGATGGAATATACTTCGCAGAAATCACTAATGGCAATTATCACAAAATAATTAAATTGATCAAAAGCAAATAATTCTTGATTCCTAAATGCAAAACAAAATACATCTAGTGCGAAATATTAATACCATTTCGCACTAGATGTTTTATTTCATTCTGGTTCTTCCAACCCCAACTTCAAATATACATCCTTTTCAAATTCGCGACCTTCCAATAATTCTTCTTCATCAAGCTCGTCATCAATCAATGTGTACTTGTGCAATGCCCCAAATAATTCATAATTGAATTCTAATTGTAACGAAAATTCTTGATCCGAAATTTCGATGAGTTCTTTATTGAGTGTTGCTAAAAAATTTAATGCATTGTTACGTGCAACAAGAATATCTTTATCACGAAAATTTTTTTCATTGTATTCGTCATCTGATAAATGCGTGTAAATAACACGATAAAAGAATTTGTGATTTTCGTACATCAACGCAAAGATCGTTTAATTATGAAAATTGATATTATCAAAACCTCCTAGATTTTAAATGATATTGGCCGTTAAAGAAGAAATTATTAGCTAATTAGGAGGCTTATCCGTAATTTTGCAGCCCCAAATAAATTACTAGTCAATGATTTCAACATCTAATTTATCCTTACGCTACGGCAAACGAGTGCTATTTGAAGAGGTAAATATTAAATTCACCCCTGGAAACTGCTACGGTGTAATCGGTGCAAATGGTGCCGGAAAATCTACTTTTCTAAAAATACTTTCGGGAGAAATAGACCCTTCAAGTGGACAAGTATCCATTACTCCAGGCGAGCGAATGAGCGTATTGACCCAAAATCACTTCGAATTCGACAGTTACTCCGTTTTGAATACTGTGTTAATGGGGAATAAAAAGCTGTTGGATATCATTCAAGAAAAGGATGCCATCTATGCTAAAGCTGATTTTAACGAAGCTGATGGAGTAAGAGCAGGCGAATTAGAAAATGTCTTTGCGGAGATGGATGGCTGGAATGCAGAAAGTAATGCTGCTAGTTTGTTAAGCGATTTAGGCGTAAAAGAAGATTTCCATGGACGATTGATGGGAGAAATTAGTGGAAAAGAAAAGGTTCGTGTTTTATTAGCACAAGCTTTATTCGGTAATCCTGATATTTTATTATTAGATGAGCCTACCAACGATTTAGATGTTGAAACGATATCATGGCTCGAAAACTTCCTTGCAGATTTTCAAAATACTGTGATCGTTGTTTCCCATGATCGACATTTCCTTGATGCAGTTTGTACACATGTTGCCGATATTGATTTCAATAAAATTCAACTGTACACTGGTAATTATACTTTTTGGTATGAATCAAGTCAACTTGCATTACGCCAACGTTCTGATCAAAATAAAAAGGTAGAAGATAAGCGCAAAGAGTTGCAAGATTTCGTTGAGCGATTTTCTGCTAATGCTTCTAAATCTCGACAAGCAACAAGTCGTAAAAAATTGCTTGAGAAATTAGTTATTGATGACATCAAACCTTCAACTAGAAAATATCCAGGTATCATTTTCAAAGCTGATCGTGATTGTGGCGATCAATTATTAGCTGTTGAACATCTTTCAAAAAATGATCCTGATGGCAATGTATATTTTTCTGATATCACTTTCAGTGTAGCGAAAGGAGATAAAATTGTTGTGCTTTCTAAAGAGCATAAAGCAATCACAACCTTCTTTGAAATCATCACTGATGCTGAGAAAGCAGATGCTGGTTCATTCTTGTGGGGAAGTACGATCACACGTTCTTATTTACCTAATGAGAATAACAAATTCTTTACGGAAGATTATAATCTGATCGATTGGTTGCGTCAATTTTCAAAAGATAAAGAAGAGACTTTCGTTCGCGGATTTTTAGGCAAGATGTTGTTTTCAGGAGAAGAAACATTTAAGAAATCAAATGTACTTTCAGGAGGAGAAAAAGTTCGTTGCATGGTTTCGCGTATGATGCTTACAAATGCAAATTGTTTAATTTTAGATGAGCCAACAAATCACTTAGATCTTGAATCAATCACTGCGTTCAACGATGCATTAAAGGATTGGAAACATATTGCATTGTTCACTTCGCATGATCATGAATTTGTATCTACTGTTGCAAATAGAATTATTGAATTAACACCAAATGGTGTAATCGATAAATACATGAGTTATGATGAGTATTTAGCTGATGAAAATATAAAAGCATTGCGCGAAAAAATGTATGCTGGTGTAATGGAAATATCGAATTAATTTTTTTAAATTAAAAATCCCGATATAGCGCAAATTCTATATCGGGATTTTTTTGTCTTCATTGTAGATGTTATTTTTTCTGATCAAGCTTTTTTTCTTCCAATAAATGTGCTGCGATTTCCAATTGCTGATACCATTCTTCACCATACTTTCTAATTAGCGAATCCTTTAAAAATTTATATACAGGAACTTTTAAACTTTTGCCTAGTTGACATGCCGCAGCGCACACATCCCATCGATCATAATTAACCGCGTCATACGATTTGAACTTGGTAATTCGAACAGGATACAAATGACAAGATACTGGTTTACGAAAAGGAATTTTTCCTTCAAAAAAAGCCTTTTCAAATGAACATTTAGCAATTCCGTTTTCAAATACAGTATATGCACATTCACGATTTCCATGAACCAAAGGAGTAACCCAATCATTGTCACTATCTATCAAATAATGCCCAAGCTTTTCAATACTTTCAATAGCTTCTGGTTGTAAATAAGGCTTAACGACTTCATAGTACTTATCGATTTCCTCTAACTCGCTTTCTTCAAGCGGAGCACCCGAATCTCCCGCAATACAGCACTCACCTTTACATTTTTGAAGATCACAAACAAATTGCTCCTCTAAAACTTCCGTAGAAACCAATGTTTTACCTATTGAAATCAAAATATCGTTGTTATTAATATATAAATACAAATATACGGCTGAAATAAGTAATAATGCCAACAAAAAGTTTTACATGAAATAGAACAAAAACAATAAATGATCTATTTCCAAAAATTGCAATACTAATCTTATCTTAATTGTATTGCTAAAAAAAAATTTCACCTAACTCAAAGAGCATGTATTTGAATAATTAAGTGGTTATAAAAAACAATACTCAACTTGGTCTGGTAATTGCGAAAAGAATTCTCGATCTTCATAACTCAAAGTTAGAGTTAATAAGCAAGGAAAATATTGGTAGTATTTTTCTCTTTCGATTACCTCTGAATCAATAAATTTGACTCAGATTTAGAAAAAAGTATCTTTTCGTGATACTTCTGTGATACTTTGTTTCCAAATTTGTTAAATATTAAAAACAAAAATCATGTTCAAATACACTACGCTTACAATATTTATTCTGTTTATCGGAATTAACTTAAGTTTCGGTCAACGAAAAGTATTAATAGAGCAATTTACAAATAGTGGTTGTCCTCCATGTGCTGGCAATACTCCCGTAGTAGCTTCATACATTAACACGCATCCGAATGATTTTTTGATGCTTTCCTATCATACTTCATTCCCTTATCAGGATTCAATGTATTATGAAAACGCTATACAATCCAATCATAGAGTGACCTTTTATAGTATTCCAAGTGTGCCTTATTCAGTTGTAGATGGAAACTATTTTTTGGGGAATTTAGTACCTACTCTTACAACAACATTAGCAAGTGCTAGCACAATCTTACCAAAATACAATATTTCGTTTTCATCAAGTATACGTATTGGAAATTCAATAAGTACGAATTTAATTTTTGAATCAACTGACACATCAAATAGTGGAGAATCATTAAGAGCAATGGTAGTATTGGCAGAAAAAAATGTTTTAAAAAGTGCTTACATCTGTTGTGCTGGAAATAATACAGAAATCGAATACCCTTGGGTTGTAAGAAGAATGTTGCCTGATGAAAATGGAACAATACTTAACAATACAATCCAAGGAGGAGTAGATAACGTAAGTATAGTATTCAATACAACAAATATTAAAGATTTAAACGAACTACGCATTATTGCCTTTGTTCAAAATACGGTAACGAAAGCAATTTACCAATCTGAAATTTCAACACCTGTTATAGCAACTGGAATTACTGAATTAGAAAATCAATCCGATGATTTATTCCAATTGGCACAATCAAATACAAACAATTCAATTTCAATTAAAATAAAAAATGGAAATGAAAACGTGAACGTTAAAATTTTAAATTCATTAGGTTCTGAAATATATTTTAATATATCTAATTCGAATGAATTTACATTATCAACAGCAGATTATAAATCTGGTATTTATCTTATTCAAGTTGAAGGTAGAAATTTCTCACAAACAAAAAAGTTCATAGTGAATAAATATTAATATATCAATCAGATGAAAAACACACATTTTATTATTATCGTATTAATTGCGATTATCCATTCAAGTTGCGGTAATGCACAATCAAAAATGAATAATGGATCACGACCTAACTTTAGTTCCAATGAAGCAAAATATCCAATGCAATTATCGGATGCTGAATGGAAAGCGAAACTTACTCCTGAACAATATTATGTTCTACGTGAACAAGGCACCGAACCAGCTACTACTGGGAAGTATGATCATTTCTTTGAAAAAGGAATTTATTACTCAGCAGCAACCTTACAGCCTTTATTTAGTTCAGAAACAAAATTTGATTCTGGAACAGGGTGGCCAAGTTTTTATGCTCCAATAAATTCAGATGCAGTACGTTTAATTGTAGATGGCAGTGATGGTATGCGACGAGTTGAAGTAGTTGATAGTAAAAGTGGTTCTCATCTTGGACATGTATTTGATGATGGCCCAAAACCAACAGGGCAACGATATTGTATGAATTCTGCCGCACTTATTTTTGTTCCTGATGGAGGAAAACCACCCGTTGCTTCTAAATAAAAAATATGAAATCAAACCTCTTATTAGTGCTCACTTTAATTTTAATAACGTCATGCACTTATTCACAAAAGTATAATAACGAAATCAAAAAAGGTTCAACTATTCCATTACCTAATGAAGCAGTTGCAACATTTGCGGAAGGATGTTTTTGGCATTCTGAAATTGTATTCCAAAGTTTAGCGGGAGTTCGCGATGCAGTTTCAGGTTATTCAGGAGGTACAAATCCAAATCCTGATTATGAACTAGTTTCATCTGGATCTACTGGACATGCTGAATCTGTTCAAGTTTATTACGATCCCTCTATAATATCTTTTGAAACCTTGGTAAAAGCATTTTTCGCTAGTCAAAATCCAACAACATTAAACAGACAAGGTAATGATGCTGGAACACAATATCGTTCAGTTGCATTTTACAGTAATCCTGCCGAAAAGAAAATTATAGATTCAGAAATAAAACGACTCACGGATTCTAAAAAATACTCTAGTAAAATAGTAACTGAAGTAGTTCCCTTTAAGAAATTTTATCCCGCAGAAAAATATCATCAAGAATACATTTACAATAATCCAGACGAAGGATATGTACAACATGTTTCAATTCCTGAATTTTTAAATTTCAAAAAAGAATTTAAAGCAAAATATAAATGAGGCACTTTCTTTCTATTATCATTCTATTAATATTTTCGTTCACAACGGTAAGATCTAAAAATGATCAGCAATTCGAGCCCGTTACTGTAATTGAATTGTATACGTCACAAGGTTGTTCAAGCTGTCCACCTGCTGATCGATTACTTTCAAATACTATTGAAAATGCGAAAATAGATGGAAAGAAAATTTTCGCTCTTTCATTTCATGTTGATTATTGGAATCGATTAGGGTGGGCCGATCCATTCAGTGATAAGATATATACAGAACGGCAACGGTTTTATTCAACTGTATTAAAGGGAAATTCAGTTTATACTCCACAAATGATTGTCAATGGTGACAAAGTTTTTGTTGGCTCTGATAAAAAAGAATTAGCTTCAGCAATATCTGAATCAATAAAAATAAAATCGAAAGTTAGTTTCCAATCGCTTTCGATGACTCTTGTAGATGGTAAAATGATTAATATAAATTACGTGTTAGCGGGCGACTTTTCTGAATGCAAAATAAATTTTGCACTAGTTTCAAAAAGTGAAACTACTCAAATTAAAAGAGGAGAAAATGAAGGACTCACTTTAGTAAATGAAAATGTAGTTCGTCAATTTATTTCCAAGAATGCTTCCATGGAAGGAAAAATAGTATTCTCAAATATTCCACCGAATCAAAATAATAATTTAATGGTTATTGCTTTCGTCCAGCAAAATTCAAATTCAAAAATCATCGGTGCTGAAATGGCTGTGGTAAAGTAACCTTCTGATGCAATACAATGTTAACGTATAAATAGATTAAAATAAATCCAAAGTTCTTTTTTCCTCGTTTATACTTTACTAATAATCATTGTAAAAAAAATAACTATGAAAAATGTTGGAATCTTGGCAATTGTAGAGGCTAAAAGTGGAAAAGAAAGTGCAGTTTCTGACTTTCTAAAAAGTGCATTAGCATTAGCCCAAAGCGAAACTCTTACTTTAACATGGTATGCATTTCAAATTAATCACAATACATTTGGGATTTTCGATTCATTTGAAACTGATGAAGGTCGAGATGCTCATTTAGGTGGTCCAATTGCCGCTGCTTTAATGGCAAATGCGGATGCTTTGTTAAGTAAAGCACCAAGTATTCAAAAAGTAGATTTATTAGCTGTTAAATAAATTATTTATTTTTAAAGAACATTATTGGCACCATTTATAATCAATATAAATGGTGCCAATTAAATTGGTCTTGTATGGTTAAGAGACCAATCATATAATACGTTTCAAATTAATCGAACATTATAAATGCTTTTCAACCGCTTATAGCACTTATCAAATCGACTCTAAGCCATTTCATGTTTTAGTTTATATTCAATTTTTCTTATCTTCCATAAGTTTCTATTGGCACATTAATTTTTATTAATCAATAGTCAAAAGTTATTTTTGTTTATGCCAAATCAAAATTTCTATTAGTTCAAAAAGCGAAATAATTTTTTATTTAAACGAGGAACAAATATCGCTACATACCCACTAGCAATGAAACTAGTTTTTGAAAAAGTTTAAACGAAAAAGAACAAGTTTACAGGAATAATTTATATTTAGCCCTCTTCAATAACTATTTTATAAGAAACGAGTGTGGAATAATTTATTGAGCTATTTGCGAAGCTTCTATTGAAATTTATGAAACTTTTCATTAAGAAAATACTGGTGCCAGAATCTAACCATTATGAGAGTTAATAGGTAAATGCAAGTCGCCAACGTTTAAAAAAGTAGTTTAATAGCATTTAATTGTGTGATTTTAATACATTTGTTATATGTTACAGGATAAAACTCAACTTTGGTATTTCGAGAATTTTAATTTAATGAAAGCACTTCCAATGAAGGAACTTATTAAGTTAAATACTAACTCAAAAATGAGGGAAGTTCCAAAAAAGCAAATTATATATTTTCCGGAGGAATCTTCTAATTCTGTTTATTTAATAAAGAAGGGCAAAGTAAAAATTTCAAGACTTTCAGAAGATGGACGAGAAATAATTATTGCTATTTTGGGTCAAGGCGAAATATTTGGAGAAACTGCTATTATTGATCCTTCGTCTAAAAGAGATGAATTTGCTGAAGCAACGGAAGACACTTTATTATGCTCAATGTTTTCAGAAGTTATTCAGAACCTTATGCGGAAAGATCCCAGTTTTGGACTTAAGATAACAAAAATAATTGGCTTCAGATTTAAAAGAATTCAAAGTCGCTTTGAATCACTTATTTTTAAGTCTTCTGACGAGAGAGTAAAGATTTTCATCAAAGACTTAGCAAATGAGGAAGGGCAAAAAACAGGTGATGGAGAAATAGAAATAAAATTGAAATTAACTCACGATGACATTGGAAAACTAACAGCTACAAGTAGACAAATGGTTACTACAGTTTTAAATGATCTTGAAAAAAAGAACCTTATTACTTATGATCGAAATAAAATCTTAATTAAAAACATTAATGGCTTTTAGTTTTTTGTTTTCATGAAGAAAAAATAAAACAATCACTGTGTATTCAATTACATTTACCAATAAGGATTCTTTAAAAGGAAAAGAATTGTAAGCAAAGTAACTTCCAAAAATTAATATTGACCATATTATTGCAAACCTGTATTCTGTAAAAACGCTTATTAAAATTAATAACGTAATATACCATGGGTGTACTATCATGGAAAAAAGATAATAGACAAATAAAACTTTTAAAGCCTTACCAAAAAAACTTTGCCAATTTTCATTTTTTCTCCCCCTAAATGAAATTAGTAGTATTAAACATGTTGAAATAATTGGCAAAACTATACCAATAATACCTATTGCATTATAGCCAACCAGTTTAAACCCTATTTCTCTTAGCAAATAATAAATACTTGCATTAAATTCAAACTTTTGAAAGTATAAACCTAAACTCATACTAATATTTGATATCAGTTGCTTGTCAATGAATGGAAGGAATAATGAAAAATAAATTCCAATAGAAAATAGTGTATAAATTGCGCCATTTTTCCAACCAATTTTTTTTACTATTAGTGGCAAAAATAGTAGAGGTATCATCTTTGTGCAAATTGCAAAAGCTATAAATATTGCCGAAAGATTAAATCTGTTTATCATTAAATAGTAGAAAGAAGTTGTCAAAAAGAAAATCATTACTGCCTCAAAATGTAAATTTCCACTAAGCTCAATAATTACTAATGGATTTAACAAATAAAGGAAAATTTTTGCTTTATTGATATTCAAATAATCAAGAATTTTCTTTAAGTAAAAAAATGTTCCTAGCTCTGATATCAAAATAAAAAATCGCAAATTAAATATGGCAACTGCATTATAACCAAATGATAATTTTGCAGAAAGAAAAAACAGAAGTTGTAATACAGTAGGATAAATAGAATAATAATGCGGAGAATTCATTTTATGAAATAATTCCAAATTACTAGCCCCGTCAAGCATTTGTTTTTTCATAATAACTTCCGGTAAATAATTATACGGATTTATCCCTTGTTGTATTAATCTGCCATCCCATATAAATCTATAAAAATCGTCAGATAGTGCTGGAATAGAAAACAGAAACAATAATCTTAAACTAAAAGCCACTAAAACAAAATGATTGTAGTTTTCAGAAAGGAGTTCAGTACGTTTAATAGTGAAATAATACAATCCTGCCAACAACGAAAAAATACTAAATATGGTATAAGTATTTTCTCTTTTTAAAAAATATGCAAACAGCAAATACAATCCCACGGATATTAAAGAGAAAGCTACAAAATGAATTGTATTTTTTTTTGAGTTAATCATTTAAACAGGCTATAAATATTTAAAAATTGTTGAAATAATTTTATAGCCAGCCATTACAGTTCCCTTAACTGTTCCGCTAATTTTAGAGTGACCAATTCTTACACGGTAGGTTACAGGAACTTCTGTTATTTTGAGCTTTTGTTTGGCAGCTTTCAGTTGCATTTCAATCGTCCAGCCGTACGTTTTATCAATCATATTTAAATCCAATAATTTATGATATTTAATTGCTCTGAATGGACCTAAGTCTGTATATGAAACCTTATAAAAAAGTTTTAATAAAGAAGTTGCTAACCAGTTTCCGAATATTTGTTGGGGAGTCATCGAACCAATTTCTCTTTTGCCAAGTGCTCTTGATCCTATCACCAAATCGAAATCCGCCTCAAATATTGGTTGCAATAATTTTTCAATTTCTTCGGGATAATCAGAATAATCAGCATCAATAAATACTATTATATCAGGCTTTGTTTTCATTTTAGAAACAAAATCCATCCCTTTTAAACAGGCATTACCATATCCTTGTATTGGCTCATCAACTACTATCGCCCCTGCAGCAAGTGCATTTACTTTCGTTAAATCGTTTGAATTATTATTAACAACAATAATATCGCTTACAATATTTTTGGGGATATCTTTTACCACTTTACTAACCGAATTCTCTTCATTAAATGCAGGGATAATCACAACAATTTTATTTTTCTCCATACTCCTGTATTCCTTTTAATTTTTTTGATTGATTATATATTTTTCCATATTCCTCGTCTTCTGCCATCAAATAATTTTCCTTCTTCAGAAAGAATACTATAGGAATATTTTTTCATGTACCCTGTAATCTCATCCCATGAATATGCTACTTCTTCCTTCACTACATTTAGTTATCACAATGTTAAAGTAATTACGCTATTCTCTTTCTATAATTTGCACTTCAGAAAGGTAAGAAGGTGTAAAATCATTAAAGGAGGTTAATGTTACTGATAATTTATAGGTATCATCTCTTTCATGAGTTTCTGAACAAGATTAAATGAGCCCTACTAATCTAAGCAAAAGCAAAAAAAATTTGTTTTTCACTCTGCAAGTATATTAATTACATGTTATTGCAATTGTCTTGATGCCGACATTTTATGCTCATAAAGTTGTTTTTCTCTGCTTTTATACTTTACAATGATATACTTAAAATCTCTTGGATTATTTTGCTTCACTTAATCATAGGTAATACTTTTAATGCTGAAGATACTGATAGTTCAACATATCATGTTCTCACTCAATAAATTCATGGACATGTTACGACAAGTTTTTTATCCTTATAAAATCCTTTGGCAATGCCATAAATACAATCTCATTAAAATAAAACAGTATTCACTATCAATTTTAATTGCATTGTCACAATTTACAGTTCACAATAATGTTGGGTACTTAAAGTTTACTTGGAGTTGTAACACAAAAATAAATAATCTAATTTGTATTCAAGTTGTTTCCGATTATTGCAATACTCCCATTTCAGGAACTTACGCACATGATAAACATTAGATTTTTTACAATTGAATAAATGTTGTTCACAATATACATTATGTAATTCAAATTCCGACATTAGCAAACTTTTACAATTATAATTTCACTTTGATGGTTATAAGTATTGAAAATTGGATAAACTTTATCAAGAGAAAAGTATTTATTACACATTAATTTTAAATAGTATGTCAAAGTTGATTCTAATATTTATTTTGTTGCTTTCATTTCTATCTTTAAAAAAGATAGAAGCACAAAATAAAGAACCTAAGATTAATGGAGTTAATTTTGTATCGCCTACAAAAAAGGTTTCTGTAAATTGTGTAATAGCTACAAAACGAATTAACGCTAATTGGATTGCACTTTGTCCCTTTGCTTTCATGTCTCCAAATAATCCAAAAATTGAATATAATGTACCTAAAAATTGGTGGGGAGATACGCCGGAAGGAATTTGTAAACTTACTGAGTTTGCTAAAGCGAATAATCAAAAGATATTATTGAAACCTCACTTCTGGGTTGATCAGCAAGGTTGGCCAGGAGATTATAATCTTGATGTAAAAAATTGGAAACTTTGGGAAAATAACTATTTGAAATACATGTTGAAACTTGCTCGTATAGCAGATTCGCTAAATATAGATATGTTATCTATTGGGGCAGAATTTAAAACAGCAACGCAAATGCGACCGCAATTTTGGAATAGTTTGATTGATACTGTCAGAAAAGTATATAAAGGAAAGCTTACGTACGCTGCAAACTGGGACGAATATGATAAAATATCATTTTGGAATAAGTTAGATTATATTGGAATTGATGCCTATTTTCCCTTAACTGAAGATACAACTCCTACAAGAGAAAAAATGGAACAGGAGTGGAGAAGTATAAGTACAAAGCTTGAAATTTTTTCAAAGAAACAAAAAAAGAAAATTATATTTACAGAGTACGGTTACAGAAGTATAAATAGATGCGCTTGGAAACAATGGGAAATAGAAGCTGCTCCAGAAAATAAAGATGTGAATTTACTTGCGCAGCAGAATGCTTATGAAGCTTTGTTTAATGTTTTTTGGAATAAAGATTGGTTTGCGGGAGGATTTTTATGGAAATGGTATTCAAACGATAGCAAGATTGGAGGCATTAAAAATTCGGATTATACGCCCCAAAATAAACCAAGCGAAAAAATAATCAAAAAATGGTATTCAATAAATTAAATGTGAATTTATTTATAGCAGTTTGTTTCGTTTTGATGAGCTGCTGTTACCCATGTAAAAAAGATGCTAAAATTCATTCGGAGTGCACAACGAAAATAAACAATACAGTTGTTACCAATTTTGAAATTAAAGGAATAAGTTATGTAGCAACAAATTCGGTAATTGACAGTTCAAATATTGCCCCTATAAAAAAGGTTAATTGTAATTGGATTTCACAAATGCCTTTTGCTTTTTGTCAATTAAATTCGACGCAGGTTACATACGATCCTTTAAACCAATGGTGGGGCGAAACAGATGCAGGAATTAGTATCACAACAAAATTAGCAAAACAACAAAATATTAAAACGATGTTAAAACCACAATTGTGGGTTAATGGTTCGTACACCGGCGCATTTACTTTAAGCAATGAAGCCGATTGGCAAGAATGGGAAAATAATTATAGAAATTACATTCTGCATTTTGCACATCTTGCCGATTCTTTAAACATTGAAATGTTTTGTATTGGAACAGAACTGAAATTAGTTGTGCGAAACAGGCCTACATTATTTACCAATTTAATTGATACTATTAGAACGTTTTATTACGGAAAATTAATTTATGCTGCAAATTGGGATGACTATAAAAACTTATCTTTTTGGAGCAAATTAGATTATATCGGAATTGATGGTTATTTCCCTTTGTCATCCGCAATAACACCATCTGTTGATGAATTAGTAAGTGCATGGCAAACAAAAATTTCAGAAATAGATCAATTTAGAATCATACAAAATAAAGAAATAATTTTTACAGAAATCGGATACAAAAGCGTTAACCAATGTGCTTATGAACCTTGGAATTCTACTGCATCAGTTTTAAATATTAAAGCGCAAAACAATTCATTACAGGCTTTTTTCAAAGCATTTGCAAATAAAAAGTGGTTTATAGGAGCATTTATTTGGAAATGGTATCCTAATCATCAAATCGCAGGAGGATTGAGTGATAAAGATTACACACCTCAAAATAAACCTTTGGAAGCTATCATTAAAAAGTGTTTTTCCACTGTCAAGAAATAGGGTTTTTTTATCGTCTGCTTTAATTCGCTATCTTTATATTGTGAAATATAATCTTTTGAAAATATTTTTGGGGCTAGCTGCTTTGATTCTTATGCAATCGTGCGACAGTTCAAAATCCAATAAAATTTCAAACTATTCCGCGGTATTAAACGAACTCAATCCATTTGAGTACCCTGATAATCCAGATACAGAGATTAAACACCCTAAATACGATCAAATAAAATACGGGTACTTAAATTTCATTTCTTTAAATGACACTATGTTTTCTATCAAAATAATTCCTGATGGAAATACTGATACAATTTTCATTTCGTCAGTAAATTTAATGGAATACATTCCAACAATTACTTGTGCTGCAAAAAAGAATTTGTATTTAAGTTATATTGATGTAATAAATCAAGAGTGGAATCGTAATCAAGTTCAATTTAAAGAAGGTGAATATAAAATTTCAGGAAGTAATAACAATCACATTGTAAGGTTAGATATTGCCCGCAATTGCTTAAATGCATACCTATGGGAAGTTATACTATTTGCCGATTATAAAGGCGAAGTGAAACCTTATTATCACGGATGGTTCGATTTCCCAAAAGAGTTGTATGCTACATTATTTGAAATTAGAAATAAAGTAAAATTTTCTGAATACCAAAAACCACTTGAAAATTGGGTTGATCCTGAAAATAAAAAATTTGATCCAACACCATTAAGAACTATATTATCAGAACAAGATGTTAAGTTCATCAACCTTAATAATACATCATACCCATTAAAAGGTGAGAGACAAAAGAAATTTAAAAACATAATTTATCCTGTAAATACCACCATCATTCAAAATTATTTGACCGACAGTACATTATTTGCCACCTTTAGCCCTCCCGGAATTTACAATAAAAGCGATCCAAGAAAAACCGAACTTAGTAAATTAGATAAGCTTGGAAAGATTATTTGGAGAAAAACAAATGCACCATATTTCTCTAACGATACATTAATTGAACTTGAGTTGTTGTTTAATATTGGCGATAAAAAAAAGGAAACTCATTTTTTTATTTCGGGTATTTTGCCAAGTGAAATACCTGCATTAGATAGCAGCGAAGTTAATAACGGATGGCAAAATTCAATGGGTATTGGAAACCATACATTTTATGAAACCTATAAACATGCTCAAGAACATTCCTCATTAATCAGTCCGTACTTTTCAGTGCTTACGGATAAGGATGGAAATTGGATAGATAGCCATAAAATAGGGATTGATGGCCCTTTGTTGTATTGGGATAACAAACATAAAAATATGTTACATGTTTGGATTTTTTCTTTTGAAAGGCACGCTTTTGTAGGGCATTATATCGTTACCTTAAAATAAACAATTAGGTAATATAGATCCGCAAAACCTACGGAAATTCGTGTAATTGAGTATCTCCCAAATCAATTAATTTCATTTCGTCTGTTCCACCGAAAATCCATTTTAATTTCCTCCAAATATGTATTTCGGGTATAAATAGTGTTAAAAACAAAATATAATAGTCATTAAAATGATTATTATATTTTTCACTTTTTTTCTTTTGAAATCGGATATAATTCTTGTTTAATAAATGTATCAGGAAATTTCTCAATACCATCAAACCCTAAAGGTTCGTTAGCATTATGATTGGGGATGTAAGCCGTTTTAAACAAATAATCCCAAAGACTTAAGCTTAAGCCAAAATTAACGCCATAACTATTTTCAGGTAAATGATGAGCATGATGCCATAAATGCATGACAGGGTTGTTTAGAATGTACTTTAAAGGCCCATACGTCAATTTTATATTGGCATGGTTCAAATGTCCTACTGCTACTGCAATAATATGAATGATAAAAAAATCTTGTATTCCAAATCCTACCATTGCAAGAGGAATATATTGAATGGATTTATAAATAACAGTTTCCATCCAATGAAATCGTAAATGAGCTGCAAAGCCCATTTGCTCTACACTATGATGTACTTTATGAAATTCCCACAAATATTTATTTCTATGTAAGAGGCGATGAATATTCCATTGCATAAAATCAGCGAACACAAACATGAGCAGATACTGACTCCATACTGGCCATTGATGAATATGGAATGCAACAACATTATTAATTCCAAAAAAAGCTAAACATCGATTAAAAAGATCAACCCCAACATTTGAAACAGCATTGAAACCGATAAGAGAAAATAGAAAGAAATTAAAGAACATATAAAAACCATCTAACCAAAAATCTTTTCGAATAATGGATTGTTCTTTACGCCAAGGAAATAGTATCTCCAACAACCACACAATTAATGAAAGAGCAATTAACCAATAAAAATAATTGTGCCACGATGGAAACAGTATTTCATTTTTTAAGTAATTAAAATAACCGATGTATGAATCTGCTATTGTATGTAAAATATCATTGCTCATTCAGTTGTAAACTTTCTCTCCTTTATTAAGCCACACTCCCCAGGTTTTACTGTATCCGTGTACTTTTTGTGTTTCTTTACCTGCATTGTCAACTACAACATTATTTTGATTTTTCCATTCAAAAATTCCGCCTACCATATTTGAAACATTAATATAACCAGCTTTGTTGAGTTTTTCAGTAATTTTTTCGCTACGGTAACCAACAGAACAATACACTATAATTTTTTGAGTCTTTGCTATATGCTTTACTCGGTTCATATCAAAATTGTCATAACCTACCCAAGTAGCATTTTTTAAATGACTCACATTGTATTCGGCCTTTTCTCGTGCATCTAAAAATAGTGCAGTAGAATCTTTACTTTCCTCTTTAACTCCCACCTCCTTAACATTGTGAGATAATATAGCACTAAGCATAATACTATATGACTTGTTTTGCACAAATTGAGCATTACATACTTCAAATGTCAGTATTAAAGAAAGAAGTAATAATTTCAATTTCATTTTATTTAGCCTTAATTTTTATTTTTTTTGAATTAGTAGAATTGACATTGTAATCAACATTATAATGACAAGTTAATAGACTTTTATTCAGAAGTTCGAATATAATTTGTATTCTACCACTTATATCCAATCGAATTGTTTTATTTTTATAGGTAGCTTAAATTATTTTAATCCCTAACGAAATTAGTGTTAATCTTAAGAACTCTATTTTATCAATCCAATTGATAGTTTTAAATAAATTACTAATTTGTGAATTTAATATCAGTAATACTTGCTATTGTTTTTAAATTTTAAATTGATCAAATCCATAAGTTCAGTTAAATTATTATTCTTATTTATTTCACCTATTTCGGTGGCACTTAATAATTTTACCATATTGTTTCCATTTGCCAAATATACAACCGGGTAATTAGTAGAAGTGTTTGGATAAGCAGCTTCAAAATCATTTTTATAAAAAAACTTTACTGGAATCTTTAAAGAAGCAATAAAATTAACCCATTCATTGTGAACGGAGAAATTACCATGTGTTATGAAACACAAACTGCAATTATATGTTTGAGGCGATACAATTTTGTGAGCAAAATCGGTTATTTTATTAAACAATCCACTTTTCGCGTTATATACAAAAACTAGCTCCATATCAATATTTACTTACAACAATCTTCTTTACCTTCTTGAATTGGTGGACAGGAAACCGACCCATAACTACAGTAAACACAACAATCTCCTTGTTTAGGTTTTAACTGCGTTTTGCAGTTTTCACACTCATAAAAAAACTGGCAAGCATCGGTGGGCATTTCTTCCTTTTTTTGATGACTACAAGTTGGACATATAATGGTTGAAAACAATTCCACAAACTTCTCCCCTCTCATTTTAAACAATTTAGTTTCGTAGTAATTAATAATTCCCGATATCATTAAACCAAACATGCCTAAATAAATAAAGTTATTTGTTTCGATTTCAAAAAAGTAGCTATAATAAATTAATACCGCACTAAATGACGATACTACAATTGTAACTAACTTTTTGTGATAAAGGTACGAGAATATTGATCCAATAAATGACAAAAAAGTAAACCCAAGTAGGATAAGCATTGCTTTTTCGCCAAACAATTCCATTGACCCGAATCCCATTGCAGAAACTATTACACCAAATAAAGGAAAACAACATGGAGATGTTAGCGCTGTGATAACAATCCCTACAATTCCAATTTTCTCTATATATGCGGCGTTTATTTTCATAGCTTAGTAATTGTGCTTCCCTTCCGTCCAGCCTTCCTTTCCTAACAACTTTTTCCCTGATTCAACGGCACCAATTTCTATTTGCGTTCCCATTGAATCATTCCATCGGTTTAAATATCCAAAAAGTGAAATCACACCAAGCATTTCAACAATTTCGACATCATTCCAATGTATTCGTAAATTTTCCGCAATATCATCAGTAACTCCATTAGGCACTATAGATGCAGCCAAAGCAAAGTCAAGCGCTGCACGTTCAGCATTGTTAAATGAAGAGTGCGTTTTGTATTCCCAAATATTTTCTAATTGCACTTGTTCAGCACCGTATCTTTCTGCAGCCCTAATGGTATGCGCCTGACAATATCTACATCCTCCAGCATTACTACTTATGTAACCAATAAAGCGCTTTAAGACACTCGTTACTCGCCCATTATTTTCCATTACTGCTTTATTCATTTCAATAAAAGCATAGGCTATTCGAGGAACGTGATACATTGTTGTAACACTATTTGGACAAAAACCCAATGTTTCGTTGAAGAAAGTAATCAATTCATTTAAAGCAGGGTCATTAATATCGATTAAGGGATTTACTAATGGTGTTTTCATAATTTACATAATTTATTTTGCTATTCAATTTCAATTGAAATTTTTGAGCTGTATATTATTTTTCTCTTCGCATTTTTCTAATAAACTAACAAGTTCCTTTATGATTGATACCCCTTTGTCTCTAGCATACCACAAGTGCAAATTCATTTCAAATTCTTCCCATGAAATTTTATCTTTATTCTCTTTCCAATTCAACATAATCTCTTGTGCTGGTTTAGGTCTTGGACCCCATGAACAAATTGCCTCACTCGTTTCTTTATCTATGACTAGAAGTTTAGGAATTGCCTTAGCTCCATCTGTATGATAGATTTCAATCAATTCAGGAAAAGTGTCTCTTGAAATAATTTTGAAATTTATTTTTCCATTCGATGCCTCCGAAACTTTATTTATTACAGGAAGAATTTGTGCGCAATCTCCACACCATGCATCACCTATTAGCAACCAATCAAAAGATCTATCGCTTTGATTCATCATATTGATTATTTGCTCCGATAATTTAATTGTTTTATCTAAACGATTCATTCGTTGAATGTTTAATTTAGTAAACTCAACTAGTTTTTCAGTTTGATTAGTTCCTGTTGTTTTACCGCTCGCAACAAGCGAATCAACCAAATCTCTGTATTCTTTATAGAATAGAGCTGATTTAAAAATTTTATTTAATTCCATATTATATTTTACCTCCACTTTAATAACAAATTATAAAAGTAAATATTTTTAAATGTTATATGATTAGCGTTTAATACTCTAATTTTTATCTTGTCAACTTTATAGAACAAACATTGTTTTCTCTATTCATCTTATTTAGAATTCCTATTATAAAAATTTCAACAACAATATATTTAACAACATCCACCACCATCATAAAAATAAGTTGATTCAGAAATAAAAATATCCTCACTTTTTAATTCTGATAATGCATTTGCAGTTTTATCGCATATAGCAAGTGGTTGATTATTTAACAAGGTATGGCCTTTTCTATCATCAAAAAAAATTTCATCACCATAATAAATGGCTGTTTTTCCCGTAAATACGCATGACCCATCGGTAGGCATAGCGTCTTTAATTGCGCACACTTCAACACTTTCTAAAAAAATTATCTTGTTTGTATCGTAATGCTTTGGAGATAAAATTCGATATGGTCGTTTGGCTCTAATTTCAATAGTGCCAAATCCAACATCTGTTATCATTTTAATATATTCTTTTAATGGCAAAGAACCGCTTAAACATAATGCGCGCAATTGTTCATTGTTCTTTAAATTTTCGGGCATTGGATTTTCTGTTACGGGATCAGATAAAACTAATCGACCATTAGGTTTTAAAACGCGATACATTTCACGTAAAGCCTTTTTCAAATCCTCAGTATCAAAAATATTAAACAAACAATTTTGAGCAGCTACATCAATTGAATTATCTTCAACAGGTAAATTTAGTGCGTCACCTTTTCGAATATCTACATATTCTGCCTTAAACCAAGAGTTTGAAGATTCAGCTTCCTTTAAATTATTTTTGCAGGCAACTATCATTTCATCTACTACATCAATACCAATAACACCATGTTTTTTTCTACTAAAGTAGGAAAACTGAAAAACCTCCATTCCACCACCAACACCAACATAAAGTATGTTTGGGTTATTAATTAAGTCGCGTGGATTTACAGTACTGCCGCAACCATAATTCATTTCTAACATTTTTTTTGGCATGGTTAAGTCGGGCAATTGCCATACAGGAGTGGTGGTGCAACATAATCCTACATCGGGTGTTAGCGCTGCTTTTTTGTACACATCCTTTGTTGTTTCTAAATATGTTTTCATTATTTACTATTTATTGTATACAAACTTTGTTTAAGAGAATAATAAAATACTGTTAAAAAACCGATGGCCAACATAAGATGAAAAGGAAGTAATCCATAATCCTTTATTTGAATTCCTTTAAAAACACCAAATGCAAAATAAAACGCTAAGAGTAGTTCAAGAAGGTTTATCAAATTCAATTTTGTTTTCAGATATTTATTTCCCTCCCACTTTCCATTTTTTTGATTGAGATTAAATTTGGGCGTTCTAATAAACGGAGTTTTCTTCCCAAGATAACCTTCAACAACTGCAATTCCATTATGCAATGATAAACCCATCGAAATAGCAAGGAATGCTGGAAAAGTGATTATCAAATTTCCAAGAGCCATTAATTTATTTTTAAATCTTTTGGCAGATGAAACATAATACATGCTACCTAAAATTAAAAAACTAACAACAAATAATGACGCGATTAAAAATAAATTTTCCATTCCAGGAAAACTTACTTTTATATATAGAAGTGGGACACTTAATATCGAGCAAATCAAAATACTTAAAAATATTGCGCTATTAAGTAAATGCATTATACCGTGCCATTTTACATGTAATGGTTTATTGCTAGTTATTACCGACATAAGATGCTTTTTTGCTGTTTCTGCCCCGCCCTTTGTCCAACGATATTGTTGTGTTTTTAAGGCACTCATTACAGGAGGTAATTCAGCAGGAGATTCTATATCTTCAAGATACACAAAATGCCAATCTTTTAATTGCGCTCTGTAACTTAAATCTAAATCTTCAGTTAAGATATCGAATTGCCAATTGCCCGAATCAATAATACAGGATTTGCGCCATATACCAGAGGTGCCATTAAAATTAATAAAGCCATTGTGATAATTTCTTCCTACTTGTTCAATTGAAAAATGAGCATCTAATCCAAATGCTTGTAATTTAGTTAATAGAGAGTAATTGCGATTAAGATGACCCCATTTTGTTTGTACCATTCCAACCTTCTCATTCTTAAAATAAGAAACGGTTTGTTGCAAAAAATCTATTCGGGGGAGAAAGTCAGAATCAAAAATAGCAATGAATTCACCTTTGGCCGTTTTTAAACCCTCTTCTAAAGCTCCTGCTTTAAAGCCTTTCCTATCTGTACGGTGAACATGAATAATGTCAATACCTTTTGCTTTCCACTCATCAACTTTTTTTTTAATGATGCCTATTGTTTCATCTGTTGAATCATCTAAAACTTGAACTTGGAATTTATCAAGAGGATAATCAAACTTACATATATTATCAATAAGACGTTCTACAATATATAATTCATTGTAAATTGGAAGCTGTATAGTTACGTAGGGGAAATACAGCATGTCCATCTTTATAGTTTTTTTATTCTTGTTACTTTTAAAGTATCTTCTTAGTAATGCTGCTTGACTTAGGCTATATATAAAAATAAATAGCAATGCAATTGAATATACTGCAAGTACTAATATCATTAAAATTTTATATATCATTATAAGTTCAATTTTATGCTGTTATTACCAATAGTTATCGGATTATTATTTAATCTGGTTTGCTCATCGCCATTTTCAAGTTTTAATACGCCTCTTGGACAAACGTCAGAACAAATTCCACACCCTACGCAACTTGCTCTAACAATATTTTCTCCTCGTTGAGCGTAAGCTTTAACATCAATTCCCATCTCACAAGAGTTTGAGCAGTTACCACACGAAATGCATTGACCTCCATTAGTTGTTATTCTAAAACGTGATTTGAACCGTTGAAACATTCCCATGTATGCCGCTAATGGGCATCCAAACCTGCACCATACACGATTACCTAGCATTGGGTAAAATCCAACGCCAACAACTCCTGAAAAAACAGCACCAATTAAAAAGCCATAAGGTTGCCTTAACCAAGTATAAGTGTCTAATCCAAAAATAGTTGTTGTATTAGTAAAATAGTTGTAAAGAACTCCCGCAGTCATAATTAATGCGAATAGTAAAACTGAATGAATTATATAGCGTTCAAATTTCCAAGTAGATACTTTTTTTGAAGATAATTGTCTGAAAGAATCTCCGGCTGTTTCTGCTAAACCACCACACCCGCAAACCCAAGAACAATACCATCGTTTACCAACAAAATAAGTTATAATTGGAGTAACAACTAGAAATAGCACAATACCCCAAACTAAATAAGCCATGCCTAGGGACCCACCATTTCTCATATTATCTATGTGCCATGCATCAAAGAAATAATAATTAAGAGGCCACATGTTTTTTAAATCTTTTGCATAATAAGCCTTATCACTATTTAATCCATCAAGGATTTCAGGAATTAGATATGCCAAAAATAATTGAGAGATAATTACAACAATAGTTCTAATAACCTGATAACGATTATGTCTGTACTTTAAAATAAATTTATATCCAAATGCTAGAATACAAGTAGTATATATTGTACCATACATAAACCATTGACTGGCAACTTTACCATTTAATAATTTACTTAATGGATCAAAAAAAGCAATTACTCCTGTATTTGCCTCTCCATTAATTCCTAAGCCTAAGAAGGACGGAAACCAATAAAGCAATATATAAAAACTTGTTAATATAACTCCTAAACACCACGCTAAAACTCCTTTTGAGCTTAATGAATGAAACCAAACACTTTCACTTTTAACACCTACCGGCTTGTTTAAATACTTAGTACGTGAGTACAATATTGTTCCAAAAATAATTGTACCTAAAGATATTGGAAGAAAATATTCTGCATTTAATTTCACATTAAGAAAAGATGCAGCAAACACAATTAAGCCAACAGAAATTAGTGCAATTGAAATTTTAGTTCCTGCATTTAATTGATGCTTATCAGGATTTGCTATAGAAATAGATTCGTTTTTCATTATTACACAAGTTCTTTTTTAAATTGTAAATTAATATCACTTTCATATCTCTTAAAGAATTCCGGATCGAAATTCGCTTCAGCAAGATTTTCCATTACATAGTTAATTTTTTTACCCTCTGACAACCAACGATTAAATACTTCGTGGCGCATTCTTATTCCAAATATATTTATGCCAATCAAATGATGCGTTTGAAAATCATATACTATTCTAAAACACATTTTTCCTGAAGAGTGTTCCCAATAAAAAGAATTTAAAGGAGCTGATATAATACTTGGAACTGCACCATAAGTTTGATATTCAATATCAAAAAATTTAGCAGAATTAAACCAATGTCCAGGATTATAATTTGTTTTAACCGTTGTTAAGGAATGCGCTAATGTTTCACCATGCATTCTTCCAGTGTACCATACTTGCTCTATTGGCCGCCTGCCATTAATGGAAGAAGTAAATTGAGCACAGTCACCGATTGCGTAAACATCCTTTACACTTGTTTCAAAAAACTCATTTACCAAAACTCCCCTATCAGTATTTATTTCACTGTTTTTAATAAACGATATGTTTGGACTTACGCCAACGGTAAGCCCAACAAATTGACACTCGATAGTTTCGCCTGATTTGGTGATTATAGCTTTTACTTTCCCATTTGTGTCTGAAAAAATCTCTTCAAGTTCCGTTTCAAGTTTTAAATTTACATGGTGTTCTGTGATATGCTTTTCAATCAATTTCGCTTCCTGCTTGGGCATCACTAAATCCCAAAAATGTTTTTCACGAACTAAAAATGTTACATCTATCTTTCTTGAAGTTAGCATTTCCGCTAACTCAACACCTATCAGACCACCTCCAACAATAACCGCATGCTTAACACCTTTAGTATTATCTTCTAATAATTGTAAATCTTGAAAGCTATACAAACCTTGCACACCTTTTAAATCTTGCCCTGGCCATCCAAATTTATTTGGCTTTGAGCCTGATGCAATTATTAAAATATCATATTTCAAATTTTCTCCATTCGAGAAATGCAAAGTCTTATTAGAAGATTCAACTTTTGTAACCTCCTTATTAAGTAAATTAATTTTGTTTTTAGCCCAAAATCCATCTTCATAAGGCTTCGTGTCTTCATAACGTAAATGCCCCATGTAAATGTACATTAAAGCTGTTCTCGAAAAATGATATTCTGTTTCAGCAGATATTACAGTAATGGAGAAATCACTTTTCTTTCTAATGTTGCGAGCACAGGTAATGCCTGAAATGCCATTTCCAATAATAACAACATGCTTATTTGAAGTACCGCACCCTTTAAGAAATTTGTTTATTGAAACCATATCATTGTATTAATTTTTTGTATAACGTTTGAATACTATTGGGCTTCAAATCAAATTTGAACATGATCATCGCAATTAGATTTGCAATGTTTACTCCTAAAAGACTATTACATTTGTATTTTCTGGAAGAAACAAGTGCATTTCTTTTTAAAATTTTACAATTATAGATGCTATTATAGACTCTTCATTTAATGTAATTATATTTATAATTAACTCAATAAATTAATCGTTTAAATCCCAGCCATAATCAAAATAAGTTACTTTGGCATTAGATGCAATTTTTATTGAAGAATACTTATTTATAAAATCAATTACTGAAACATCCTTTGATTTAAAGTCCATGCCGAACCAGTCAAATATTTTGGATAGCTTTGGATTGTCTGTAGAGATATCATTTCTTGATTTATCATTTAAAAAAACTTTTGCTTGGGCATCTAATTGAACATCTAATTTTTCTGCAGAATAAGCTGCATTCAAAAGAATCGGACACGATTTTGACGCACAAACCAACGCAAAATGAACTCGTGCATCGCCGAATTGTTTTCGCAACTTTTCATGCTCTATTTTATTTAGATCAAATGTCTCCTTTTCAATTTTTATAAATTTTATATCCCAAACAGAATTTGCACTTGAAACTTGTTTTTTATTACTAATATCCTTTATGCTTTTAACGGGATAATATTTGGTTATTAATTTTACAGTGAATGCATTATATGCATTAATCCAATAAGCCTTCTGTTCATTAATTGACCACGTTTTTTCATCAGGTTTGTTTTCCGATAAAATTTTTAAATATTTATTTAGCTGCACTGAATCAGAAATAAAACCTTTGTAATTTACTTTCCCTTGAGATGTAACATTCTTTTTTAGTAAGGTGTTCCATATTTCATGTGATGGTGCCTTTGCTTGTGCAAAAAAGAAAGTAGCAAAAAGAAAATTTACAGTCGTGATTAGAATTTTAAAACGTGTTATCATAATTTTAAATTGTTTTAAGAATTAAGTATATAGTTGCACTTATAATAGCTGCTACAGGAAGTGTAAGAACCCATGAAAGTAAAATTTCAGAAATCACTTTCAGGTTAACTTTTTTGGTAACCATGCCGATACCAAATAATGAACCAACGGAAACATGAGTGGTTGAAACTGGTAATCCATTAACGCTAGCAGTTGAAACTAATAATGCAGTAACAAGGTTTGCTGTGAATCCTTGCCCGTGATTCATTTCTGTGATTTTTGTACTCATGGTTTCCCCAACTTTTTTTGCATTCAATAAACCTCCAATGGCAATTGCTAACCCAATAGCTGCAGCTCCAATTCGAATATCCAAAGATTTGATAAGTAATAAAAGTCCAACCATTTTTGGTGTATCATTTAATCCTCTAGCAAAACTAACAGCACCTGCACTTATGTAATGTGAAATGTCAAGAGTTTTTTGGGCGGAAATTCCTACAATTGCGCCATTATATTGACTACTGCATGATTGAAGTGTTCCTGTATTTATTTCTATAGGATTTAACGCTTCGACCATTGTTAATGAAGAATTCGCAATTTGAGTTTTTTGGTTTTCGGAAACGCAAACACAGGAATCCTTTGTTATTCCGCATCGCTTTCTTGAATTAGTAAAAAGCAAATACAATAAAAAACTTAACATTGCAGCTAGAAATGGACTTGCAATAAGTGGTAAAAAAAAAGTAATCCCTAGTTTACTAAAATTGAAATTGCTCCCAACAGCAATCATCCCCACGCCTGTTAATGCTCCAACCAAACCATGAGTTGTTGAAACCGGCATGCCAATTTTTGTTGCTAACATTACTGTTATTGCAGCACCAATGGCTACTGATATTGCAAATTGAGGTGTTAAAAGAAGTTGATCGGGAACAAGCCCCTTTCCCGAAAAATTTTTAACTAAAACAGATGCGAAAAATATAGATACAATAGAGCCTAACGCTGTAGTAATTGTAGCCCAATTTATCGCATTTTTAAAGTCAGTGGTGCCACTACCGAAAAGAGTAGCAACTCCTTTGAAATTATCGTTTGCCCCATTTGAAAAGGCAAGAAATATTGTTGAAATAAATATGAGTATAAACATTTTTTTAGTTTGAATCAAAAGTATTTATTATGAATAACCTAATTTGTCTTCATCAAGACACATTAAGGGTTTGTATCTCCTCCATAATCACCTGATAAAGATTTTTATCGGCATTTCTTACAACCTCTATTATTTCAGAAATATTCAAAGGTTCCAAAAACTACTCCGACTTCCGCACTATCAATTCCTCTCGATTGAACATACTCTGTTGTTTCTATTATTTTCTGAATCATTTTCTAAAAATTTATTCTGTTGATTGATAATTAATGACTGATTTAGTATTATAGGTTTTTATACTGAGAATATATTCGCCTTTATTTGATAAAACGTAAAAGAATAGTGGTTGATATTTTTTGTGATTAGATTATTGAATATGGAATTCATACTTTTTCTTCTATTGAAACAATAATGAACATCATTAAGATACTTTGGAAAATTGCATGAGAAGCACTGCGATGAATACTTCATATCCATGATTCCAAATTCAATCGCATTTACACTTTTAAATAAATTTATCATAAGGCAAATATGGCTAGATGTGGCTTAAGTAAATAAACTTGTGGACTTATATAAATCATGTTCAAGTTACTATTGAAGATTTTTTATAAACAGGTAATTTAAAAGAAAAAGTAGTGTTTTTATTTAATTCACTTTCTGCATAAATTGTGGAATTGTGCAATTCAATAATTTTATTTACAATAGCTAATCCTAATCCAGTGCTGTTTGATTCCGGATTGCTCTTAGTATTTTTGTAGTATCTGTCAAATATTTGATTAATTTCTTCTTTAGGGATACCAGCTCCAGTATTAGAAATTTTTATTTCTACATAATCTTCTGTTTTTGTTGCGGTGATTTCAATTTTTCCATGATTGCAATTATACTTGATGGCATTGTCAACTAGATTTTGGAGAGCTCTGTCAATTAATTCAATGTCGGCCAAAACGTATGGAATACTATTAGTAAGATTTATGTCAAAAACAATATTTTTTTCATGACATACTATTTGATATTTTTGAGAAACATCTTGTATCAATTCGGCAATTGAAAAAGGAACTATTTTAATTTTTATTTGATTAGCCTCCAACTTAGAAAGTTCGAAAAGTTCATTGATTAACTTATTTAGTCTCGAAGATTCTTTCAAAATTATTCTTAAATACCTTTCACTATCTTCAGTTGTTATTTCTTTTCGTTTTAAGTAAAGTGTTTCAATGAATCCATTTATAGTTGCTAATGGAGTTCTTAAATCATGAGAAATATTGGCGATCATTTCTTTCCTTAAATTGTTTATCTCCTGGAGTTGATTTAAACTTTCCTCCAGTTTTTTACTGATGATTTCATTAGTTCTAAAAGATTCCTCAATGATAGACCTGTCTTTCGCTTCTTTATTCAATATAACTCTTAAAAGTCTTATAAGTATCACAAGTACAATCGTAATAAGAAGTAGAGAAATAAAAAGCGTTTTAAATGCTCTTCTTCTTGCGTCAATAATAAATTCGTCAAATTTCTGATCTACCTGTACTAATGCAACAACTTTATTTTCAATATTTTTTATTGGTGAAAATGAAGAGAGCCATTCTCCATTTTCATCCGAATATCTTTTTATTTGCCCCCCCGATTGGTATTGGTTAATGAGTGTTTTTGGATATGAGTGGTACGAATGCCGGTAAAAAGGATTGTCGCTTGAAGAAACTAAAAAAACAAAATCACCCTTGCTGCTATCATATACCATTGTGTAAATAGCTGTTTTGAGCATGTTAGCCTCTTGTGTTCTTCTCAAAAGTGTATGAATTTTATAATAAATACTATCTTGAAAAGAACTTTGAATTTCATCTTTATGTTTATATTTAGTGATTAATATTTCTTGTTCGTCTCCATTTATTTGAATAGATGTTGAGTTTGCTATCCCCTGAAGGCGTAACAAGGTTTCGTTTTCAGCTTCATTTAGATAAGAGTAATAAGAGGATATGGTGAAATAAGAGGATATTATTGTATAACCTACTACAACTGTAAAGACAACCTTAATGGCAACATTAAGGTTAAGAAAAAAACGGAATATTACATTTTTATATTTCACGATTAAATCTATAGCCAATACCCCAAGTGGTAAGAACGAATTTAGGATCCGTCATGTCCTCTTCTATTTTACTCCGAAGCCTGTTAATATGCGAATTGACGGTGTGTTCAAATCCATCAAATTGATATCCCCAAATAATATCTAGCAATTGTTTTCGCGAATAGCTTCGACCAGGATGTTTTGCAAGTAAATACAATAAGTCAAATTCTTTGGGAGAAAGTTCTATGTTCTTCTCTCTCACAAAAACAATTCTATTTACAATATCAATAGTTATACTTTCAAAAATCAACCTTTCATTGCTTTCCGTTAATTCTGCAATAGCGGCCTTTGTTCTCCTTAACATTGCTTTTACTCTTGCGACCAACTCCCTTATGCTAAATGGTTTTACAATGTAATCATCAGCGCCATTTTCAAATCCTGTAACTTTATCATTCTCTTCAGATCTTGAAGTAATCATTAGTATTGGGATGTGTTTCTTTTTTTTTCTTATTTCAAGACAGATATCAAATCCATTTATCCCTGGCAACATAACATCAAGTAATATTAAAGAATAATCACCAGTTAGGGCTTTTTCTAATCCACCGTTTCCAGTATATTCAACAGTAACGGTACAACCAATATTATTTAAATTTAATGATATTAATTCTGCAATATTTTCATCATCCTCTACAAGTAAAATATTATCCATATTATTCTTTTAAAAAGTGATTGTAAGTGTTGAAAAATAAATCCTATTTTATTGTTTTATTTTTTTGGAGCTTTTTAAAATTGATATCGATTGCTATACCAGCCAAAAAAGTATTTCCACCATAAATATTAGCTATTTTTCCAAACCCACTAGAATAGTCGAAAGTTAAACTTATATATTTAGTTACACTATAGCTTAGACCTAAATTGTAAGCATTGTATTCAATTCCTTCTCCAAGTCCAATTGCTGAGAATAAAATTGGATTTGGTTTCCCAGCAGTTCCTAATTTTTTTACAGCAATCTTTGTCCAAAGTTTTTTACCGAATTTATACCCCATCTCAGCTCCTAAAAGATATTGGTTTGTGAATCCTTTTGTTCGTATGTTATATCCTCCATAAACTGAAAAATATAAATTAACTGGCGAGAAAGAATGTGACATGGCTGTTCTTGTCCAAACATTAAATTCTCCATCACCTGTTGGAAGTATGCTGTAACCTCCAAATTTATCGTACGATCGTCCATAAGGATCCCCTGTTGGAAATTCTGGTATTACACTCAACGAAAGAGGATATTTTCCTTTTAGTATGCCGTATTTCAACTCTATCATTAAATCACCGATTCCATTTACCGATGGCGAACCCTCAAATCCATTACTTCTTAAAAAAGGGAAATTAACAATCGCAGTGACTCTTTTAGTTAACCCATATTCAGCATATAATAACAAATTTTGCTGTTTGAATTTAGCAGTGGTAAATTTCAATCCATCACCATTAAAATATTCATCTGAATTCAAATAACTATATCCCAATTTAGCATAAAGACCTGTTTTTTCCCTCGTCCAACCGCTTTGCGCAGATATGTTGGAAACAATGATAAAGCTTAATAATATGCCTACAACATATTTTTTTTTCATATTAAAAGTACGTTAATTTTATAGCAATAATGCTGAGTAAAAGAAGCAGTTTTGGTTTCATCAATTGATATATTAATTGGAATAAACATCCTCTAAAAATAAAGGGCCTTTGTAATATTCAGCTTATCCGCAAGAAATATACAAAAGCCCCTTTTATTAGATTTAAGATATTTTATTGAAGTTGTGCATTCCCGAAATTTACCATAGCGTTTTCGCAATAGAAAACAACATAACCATATTTGGAAAGACTAAATGCAGTACCTTGACCAGTAATAGCTGGTATTTTTATATACTGCTGACCATTTTTTTGAACATAACCAAGACCAAATACATTTGCATTTGAAGCACTTCCAGGCGTTCCTCTTTGAGAACCGATATTACTATTACCTACAGCAAGATAAACAGCTACAGTCCCAGTAGCAAAACTGGATTTAAAATCAGAATTTAATGATATGAAATAATTATTATCAGCATCTTTAATTACAGAAAGCGTTCCTGCTGTTGTTCCAGCTGGATTTGTTTCATTAACTACAGTTGCTGTTTTCAACGTTGTTACTGTTCCTACAGGACCATTTGTATAGGAAACCGTGTTAGTTCCAGGTGTCGTATCGCTCTTTTTGCATGATCCCATCAATACAGCAATACTTAATCCCATTAGGATGTAAGCAATCTTAAAATTTTTTTTCATAATGTTTGGTTTTAAGTGATTTTATGATTATTTAGAATGGCAAATTAAAATGAATAGTATCACAAAAGTATCACGGTCATAATCCATTTATTATTTTGATAGCAATTTCCATGAATTTCTAAATGTATTATTTATTTTTAAAATTACGAAATTATATAAGAATCTGCTCTATTAAGCAATTCGGTAAAAACATCAATTGTTTTGGTTTTATGAAAACCCCCGACATGATGAAACAAGCCATGCACAATAAATAATGTTTGCATTCGGCTGTTGTTAAATTGCAAATTAAACCGGGAACGTATTTTATTAAAAAGCAACAGCGTTTTATTTAGCGTTGTTGTTTGTCCGGGTATTCCCGCCAAATACTTTGCTTTAACAGCATGTAAAATTCTTTCATCGAAATTAGGTGGAGGAAAATAACCTGGCTTAATAAAATACAATACTTCTGCTTTTGCCTGAAAAGCTCCAATCTCCATTTGAATTTTGGGATCTCTAGGCTTGCTAAGGTAAAGTTTGGCATGTGCCTTCTCTGCTACTTTTAAGGTGTTATCGGTGCTGAATGAATCCACAATAATAATCTCCTCTATATTCTTCTTTTGTGAATGAACATTAATATAATCAAACAGTTCAGTGATATAGCTTTCTTCATTATAAGTGGGTATAATAATACTGATTTTCATTTCTCAAATATGTTTTGATACATCTTCAAATCCTTTTCATCATCAATATCTGATAAAGTAGGTAAAAGTTTAAACTTAATATTAAGGTTTGACAGATCTAAAAGTGTTTCTGATAATACACTTTTAGTACTCCACGACTTATTTTGAAATAATGAAGCGTAAAAAGTTTTCATTCCTAGCAAGTAATATCCACCATCCTTTGCAGGACCCAAAACCACTTCACTCTCCTTTAAAATATCAAACGCATCCGTAATAAGTTTCTCGCTTAAATCAAAGCAGTCACTCCCAATTATTATTACTTTTTTATATCCCATACTAAATGCTTTCAAAAATGCATTTGTCATTTTTTCACCTAACTCGCTTCCTTTTTGACTTAATTGTAAAAACCCATCAATCTTCCATTGGTCATTGCTATTAATATAATCAGAATAGAAAACGGCTTTATCAGCATTTACTCCTTTTGTAACTTTATTTGTATGGTTCAAAAGTAAATTGTAGACATGTAATGCTTTTTCGTCTCCAATCGTTTTTGCCAATCGCGTCTTTACTTTTCCAAGTTCAGGGTTGCGGATAAAAATCATTATTAAATTATCTGAATGCATATTTTTATTTTATGAAACACTTCCTCCACAACTCGAACCTGATCCTGCTGTACAACCAAAACAATGTTGATTAACTTTAATAGTTCTTTTATTTATTGCTGAAATATTAAAATCTGAAATATGTTGTTGAGAAGCATCAACACCAATTTTCATATTAAGCATTTGGTTAAAATCACAATCGTAAATAAAACCATCCCACCCAATTGATAAAGTATTTCTACACATAACATTTTCTGCTGCTATTGGATTATATGCATTAACTAATTTTTCCATGTAGCTATCATAGTTTCCACTTCGAACCAAATATTCCAAAAATCGACTAATAGGAAGGTTTGTTATAGCAAATAAATTATTGAAATCAATATTGTAGATTGACTTCAATTTGCTCTTAAATTCTTTTTCAAGTGCAGTTTGATCCGTTGCTAAAAAAGCACCTGAAGGATTGTAAACTAAATTTAAAATTAGACCAGTTTCTTTAATACCATAACCAACTTCATTCAGCAACTTTAAAGCAGTAATTGATTTTTCAAAAACACCAGAACCTCTTTGTGAATCAGTTTTTGATGCTGTAAAATATGGTAATGATGAAACTACTTCAATTTTATTTTTCTTAAAAAAAACGGGTAAATCGTTATGCTTTTTATTAGCTACTATAATTGTAAGATTACATCGAACAATAATTTTTTTAT
>JBBRAW010000002.1:0-94609 GCA_038206385.1 Bacteroidia bacterium
TAATTGGTAATTTTCAATTCGTAATTCGTAATTTTTATCCTATAGCAATCGTGACGTAATTGGTAATTTTCAATTCGTAATTCGTAATTTTTATCCTATAGCAATCGTGACGTAATTCGTAATTCGTAATTTTTAATTCATTTCTTATTCTCTAAAAAATCGAATCATATCCGTTGAATTAACATTTGTATAACCTGCATTGCGCAACATCGTTATCAGCTGACCTCTATGATACGTTCCATGATTCATAACATGTAAAATAATTTCTTCTACAGTATTTTGATACGATGTTCCATCAATTGCATGGTATTTTATCGGAGCAATATGTTCCAATTCAGGAATGTTTTCTGTAAACCTTACAAATTCAGCAGAGCTTTCAAGCATTAAATCAATCGACTCACTTAATGTACCCGTAAAATTTTGACTAGGCCAATTCTTTATGGATTCTCCCTTCAATCGTTTCAACCAGATCTCTTGAGCATCCCAAAGGTGATAAAGCGTTTTACGAATAGTAGGGAAGCTGCTTATCAATGTTTCATCAGCACTACGCTCGCCAGCTTCATTAATGAATTGTCCTATTTTAATATTCGCCCATAAATTATACTGTGAAAGAGAGATTAAATGCGATGCCATTTTTTTTCCGCAAAAGTAGAGAAGATTTTAGAACTATTTATTTGAATTTATTTAGCACGTTACTTTGTATCCTCAAAAAATAGATATATTTGATTTAAATAAACTTTCATGAAAAGGATCTTAACTATTTTTTTTCTAGTTCTTTTATGTTCTGGATTTTCGGCTTTTTCTCAATGCATGAGCGGCACATATACTATCGGGCCATTTATTACGGATGACTACCCAACATTTAATGGTGCTGTTTCTGATCTTATTAGCAATGGTGTTTGTGGTCCTGTTACAATTTTAGTTAAGGAGGAAACCTATGTAGAACAAATTGCAATTCCGAATATCATAGGAGCATCGAATGTCAATAGAATTACTTTTAAAAGTGATCCTGCTAATTTGAATAAACCTTTAATAGATATTTCTCCATTATCAGCAGATCCTTATTTACTTTTACTTGACAGTGCATCTTACATCACCTTTGATGGATTTTGGTTAAATTATCATGATCCAGGTGTTGGTTTTTCGGTTACTAGTGCAACTGTTTTGTTTCGAAATAGTGCTGCTCATAATACAATCACAAATTGTATATTATATGCTAGCAATATTTCAACACAGTCGTTAGTTTTAGGTCAGGAGTGGTATCCTACAGCTTCAGCCTTTAGTGATAATGAATTATCGAACTCAAATATTTTATTAGGAGATGTGAGTTTTCGTGGAGATGGTATCAACAGTTCTGATAGCAGGATAAAAAATAATTATTTCGCAGAAAGTTCTGGAATTCAAATGGCGGCAATGAATTCATTTGAGATAAGCAATAATACTTTTCAAAATGTAAATACTACTTATTCTACTCCTGCAATTCTTATTAATGGTTGTGACAGCGCTGCCATTATTGCTGGAAATAAACTAATAGGGGAGTGGATTTTAGGAATTCGAGTGAAGTTTGGTTATGTAAATTCAACCTTATTAATTTCGAACAATTTCATCAGTTGCGGAGGTGTTGGAACCAATAATAATATTGAAGGAATAAATCTTTTTAATGTAAATTCTGCAAAGGTTTACAATAATAGTGTTGGTATTTATTCAACAATATTACAGCGTTTTGATGCAGCATTGTACATGCAGAATTCCACTAATGTCGATGTTAAAAATAATATTTTTTCAAACTTCGCTGGAAACACTGTTATGTATATTACCCAAGGATTGCAAACATTCACAAGCAATAACAATGATCTTTATACAACTGGAGATACCTTGTTAACTATGGATGGTATTAAATATCTAGATTTAGCATCATGGCAGGCAAATTTTCGTTCACGTGATACCAACTCTTATTCTATTGATCCATTATTTACAGATACTAATGATTTGCATGTTAACCAAATTGTCTTAAGAAACAAAGCAGTTTCTTTTCCAGAAGTAAGAAATGATATTGATCAGGAACCTCGTAATGCAAAACCAGATATTGGTGCTGATGAATTTGCGGCGCTTACTGATTCAGTGTGGCCTGGTGATTCAAATAACGATGGCATTGCTGATGCAGGTGATTTAATTCCACTAGGAATATACTATGGAAGTACAGGTCCATCAAGAGCAATTGTATCCAACACTTGGCAGAAATATTATTCATTACCCTGGAATAATCAAATTGCAAATTTTAATGATGCGAAGTTTGCAGATTGTAATGGTGATGGAATTGTAAATCTTGATGATACTTTAGCGCTTACCATTAACGCGGGGTTATCTCATCCACTCCGACTTGCGTTAAATATAAATACCACAAAAAAACATGCATACATACATTTTCAAAACGATACAATTAATAGTGGATCTTTTGCAAACATAAATTTTGATTTTGATATAAATGTTGGAACTACAGATAGTATTTATTCTTTTCAACTTGCATCACTATTGAATCCAATTAATGTTGTTCTAAATACGTTATATACTGATAAGGCAATTCCAACTTGGGGTTCGTATGCGAGTAATTACATTGCAATTTCAACACTGAATTCCAATTCTAACAAATATATTATTGCTGCTACGGTTATCGATCACCAAAATAAAGTGGTGAACCAAAACTTATTGCATTTTGGGTTTAAAATTTTAAATCAAACGGGACAAGGTTTTTGGTATAAATTACCAGTTGAAAAATTTATTGTGTACGATAATAAAGGAGCCACTCTAGATTATAGTTTAATTTCGGATTCAGTTTTTGTCACGATAGTAACTGGTATCAATGAAAATAGTTTGCATGCTTCTGAATTGTATTTTAGAAATAATGATAAAATTATTCTTAATGAACCAATAGATCAACTGAGGATATTTGATTTAGCAGGTCGATTAGTATTTAAAAGAAATTATTTGAAAGCTAATGATGTTATAGTTCTACCTCTAAGTAATAGCAATATGATTATTCTTCAGTTTGCAAAAGGAAGTAAATTGCTACAGGAAAAAATATTTAATACTGCGGAAAAATAATTGTTTTATGTGCCAACAAATTCAATTGGTCGGAGGAGAAGGCAACTCCATGTATCATCAATAGCTACCGCAGTAACTGTTTTTAATCCGAAATCTAAAGCGGTATTTCTTAAAATATCTCTGTTAATGTCAGTCTTAATTCCTGATGTTCCTTTAAGATAAGAAAACCAAAGTACACTATCCGTTTCAATATGTTTCAATTGCTTATTAAGAAAGTCAAGAAATTCTTTAGTGTTCTTAACGAAAACAAATGTGTTTTTACTTTTCACTTTTATCAAATGAATTCGAAAAGCCAAATTTTATAAATTCTTTTTCAATTGTAGTTAGAGCATTAATAATAACTCCAAAATCTTTAAATTTTAATTTCACAATTACAGCTTTCATAAATAAAAGTTTAAGAAAATCAAAAAAATAATTCTAAAATCTATAAATCACGATTTATTAATGGTTGTTCCAATATTTTTTGAAGATATTTTTCATTCACGGTACGTTGTAAAAATTCACCATGTTTGGTATGGTGTAAGTCGGTACCAAGTGCACTAATAATTTGGAGATCAATTAATTTTTCTGCAACACGTTTTGCATCTAAACCATAATAGCCAGAAAGTGAATTTAAGTTTAGTTGTAACATCACACCCATATCATGAAACTTTTGATACTCTTCAATATTTCGATACCAAAAAGGATATCTTTCGGGGTGTGCAAGAATTGGGCGATAGCCTAAAACTTGTGCACGAAATAAAATATCACGAACATTATCTGGTGGATTGATATAAGAAACTTCAACTAACAAATAATTATCGCCAAAGGTCATTAGTTTTTCTTCTTCCAGCTTTCGCATAAAGCCATCATCAATATAATATTCAGCAGCAGCACTTATTTCAACTGGAATATTATTTTCCTTTAAAGCAGCTCTTACTTCTTCTAATCCTTTATAAATTATCTCAGGTGTATTTCGAAAGTAATCACTCATGATATGAGGAGTAGTAATAAGTTTCGAATATCCTAATCCATGTAATGTTCGAATTAATTCAATACTCTCTTCAATTGTTTTTGCTCCATCATCAATACCAGGAATTAAATGCGAATGCATATCGGTATTTAATGATGAAAGATCTGCTAATGGCAGAGAATCTGTTTTACTAGAAGAAAATGCTTTGAATAAAGACTTAAACATTTGCGAAAGCTTTTTGAAACCAATCAATCGTTACCTCTAATCCTTCTTTAAGGTGATAACGCGGCTGATACCCTAGCAAATTCTTTGCCAACGAAATGTCGGCAAGTGAATTTTTTATATCTCCTTTTCGCTCTGGTTGATATTGCGGTTGCCTCGATGATCCTACAATATTTGCAATAGTTTGATAGAGTGTATTTACGGTAACACTCTCGCCAACTGCAACATTATAAACGCGGTTAAATGCCTCTTGATTATCTGTAAATAATGCACGAACATTTGCTTGAACAGCGTTCTCTACGAAGGTGAAATCTCTTGTCTGATCACCTTCACCAAATATCACTGCATCTTTTCCAAATAATAATGAATTCATGAATAATGGAATCGCAGCAGCATAAGGACCATTCGGATCTTGATTGGGACCGAAGACATTAAAATAACGCAATCCGATGATTTCAATTCCATAATGCATCGCAAAAACAGATGCATATAATTCATTTGTAAGTTTTGAAACTGCATAAGGCGAAAGAGGTTTTCCTAATCGTTCTTCAACTTTTGGAGACTCTCGGCTATCACCATAAACAGAACTCGAACTAGCATACACTACACGACGAATACCTGCATCACGTGCAGCTGTAAGCATATTGATGTAGCCTGTAGTATTTGCATCACTAGTAGCTATCGGATTTTTAATGGAACGAGGAACAGAACCCAATGCAGCCTGATGAGAAAGTAAATCCATCCCTTCACAAGCTTTTCTGCAATCGTCAATATTTGTAATGTCACCCTCAAAAAATTCGAAGGCTGGATTGTTTTTAAAAGAGTCGAAGTTGCGTAGAAAGCCGTTACTTAAATTATCTATTACGCGTACTTTTTTAGCACCATGCAAAAGTAGATACGTGACTAAGTTGGATCCGATAAATCCTGCACCACCTGATACGAGAATTTTTGCATCATGAATGGAATCATTATGGTATTTGGTAGAATAAATAGCCTCAGGGTTCATAGCATTGCTTATGTCGCAAAGTTATAGCTTTCTACGAATTTTAGACAATCCCCGCAAGATGCTATTTTTCGAATTTTCTAATACAAATAACTACCGTAATTGATATTGCTTTTCATAATAATTTTGATAATCACCAGAGGTAATTTCATCCATCCATACTTGATTTGCTAAATACCAATCTACAGTTCTCTCCAAACCTTCTTCAAACTGTAGAGAAGGTTTCCATCCTAATTCGCGTTGCAATTTTGAAGAGTCAATCGCATAGCGTAGATCATGTCCAGCACGATCTTTAACATAAGTAATTAACTCACGAGAAGCTCCTGCCTTGCGATTTAATTTTCGGTCCATAATATCACAAAGTAAATGAATGAGATCAATATTTTTCCATTCATTATGTCCGCCTACATTATATGTTTCACCATTTTTTCCGAAATGGTAAATTACATCGATTGCAATTGCATGATCTTCAACAAAAAGCCAGTCGCGGATATTTTCACCTTTTCCATAAACAGGAATAGGCTTGTTGTTTTGGATATTATTTATTGCAAGGGGAATTAATTTTTCCGGAAAATGATGCGATCCATAATTGTTAGAACAATTTGAAATCACGATTGGAAGTCCATACGTATCATGATATGCACGAACCATGTGATCAGAACTTGCTTTAGAAGCAGAGTAAGGACTATGTGGATCGTAACGTGTTTCTTCAGTAAAAAACCCAGTCTCTCCTAATGAACCATAAACTTCATCAGTGCTTACATGATAAAAACGCTTTCCTTCATAATTGCCACTCCAACATTCACGAGCTGCATTTAATAAAACAACAGTACCAACAACATTTGTGGAAATGAATTCCATTGGATTAGCAATACTACGGTCAACGTGTGACTCAGCAGCAAGATGTATTACTCCGTCAAAAGAATGTTTTTTAAAAAGATGTTGAATAAAATCAGCATCAGTAATATCACCTTTTACAAAAGTATAATTCGATAAATTTTCGACATCTCGTAAGTTCGCTAAATTTCCAGCGTACGTTAATTTATCAAGATTAAAAATATGATAATCAGGATAACATTTTAAGAATCTCCTAACAACATGAGAACCGATAAATCCTGCTCCACCTGTGATTAATATATTTTTCATGTGATACTGTTTTTGATTCTTATGATAGCACGAATAAAATTGAATTTACGCGTTATACTGTTGCAATTTTTTTCGCTAATACTTGTTCCCAAGCCCAAGCAGAAGTAATCATATCTTCTAACGTTCGAATTGTTTTCCAACCTAATTCTTTATTGGCATAAGAAGTGTCAGCATAAACTTTTTCAACATCACCAGCACGCCGATCTTGCAATTCATAGTTTACTTTTACTCCAGTAATTTTTTCGAAAGCATGGATAATTTCAAGTACAGACAACCCTGTTCCTGTTCCTAAATTAAAGAGCTCATATTTATTTTTACTCTTTCCATTTAGCATTCGCTCAATAGAAATAACATGCGCTACGGCAATATCAACAACATGAATATAATCACGAATACAACTACCATCAGGAGTATCGTAATCTGTTCCGTAAACAATCATCTTTTCGCGTTTACCAATTGCAGTTTGTGTAACTACAGGAAACAAATTTAACGGAGCACCAATAGCATATTCACCAATCATTGCAGATGGATGAGCACCTACAGGATTAAAATATCGAAGTGAAATAATATTGATGTCAATTACTTTACTGGTGTCGCGTAAAATATCTTCTCCAATCTTTTTAGTATTTGCATACGGACTTTGTGCAGGCTTCACCAATGCAAATTCATCAATTGGTAAATAATCAGGCTGACCGTAAACAGAACAGGAAGACGAAAAAACAAAGTTTTTAATTTTATGATCTCGACATAATTCCAATAAATTAAGTAATGAAACTAAATTATTACGATAATATTCCAATGGTTTTTCTACACTTTCTCCAACAGCTTTATGAGCTGCAAAATGGATGATTGCATCAATAGCATGTACGCGAAGAAATTCGTTTACTGCTGATTTATTATTTAAATCAATGTTTGCATAAATGGGACGAACACCAGTAATTTTTTCTATTGAATCAATTACTTCAATATGTGAATTTGAAAGATTATCGATGATAAATACATCATAACCTTTTCCAATTAATTCAACAGCAGTGTGCGAACCAATGTACCCGGTACCACCAGTAACAAGAATTTTTTGCTTTGTCATTTTTTTTAATCTGATAAATAAATAAAATTAAATAGGGCCGGGTGGGGTAGGTTTATTTAATTCAAATTCTCAATTTTTTTTTCATTAGCACAACTTGTTCCGTTGTTTAACGGAATTAGCACAACTTGTTCCGTTGTTTAACGGAATTGGCACAACTTGTTCCGTTGTTTAACGGAATTGGCGTATTATTACAGGCTCCAATAGGATAATTCTTTTATTTTACCTCTATAAATACCTTTAAGATCCACAATAAGTGCAGGAAGTTTTACCATTTTTTTGAAGGCTGCTTCATCGATGGATTTATATTCCTTATGATTTACTGCAACAACGATAGCGTCATAATCTGTAGCCGCCGTCTTTGTTAATTCGAAACCATATTCTTCTTTTAAATCTTCACTTGAAGCTCTTGGATCTATCACTTCCACCGATACGCCATACGATTTGAATTCATTCACAACATCCGAAACTTTTGAATTACGAATATCTTCAACGTCTTCTTTAAAAGTAGCGCCCATCACTAACACTTTGCATTTACTTAAATCTTTTCCGAGTGCAATTAATTTTTTTACAGATTGTTTTGCAACATAAAATCCCATCGAATCATTTACATATCTGCCAGAGTTAATTACTTGCGAATGATAGCCTAATTCTTGTGCTTTGTAAGTAAGATAATAGGGATCAACGCCTATACAATGACCCCCAACTAAACCGGGAAAGAATTTTAAAAAATTCCATTTTGTTCCTGCTGCTTCTAAAACTTCAAAAGTATTTATTCCCATTTTATTGAAGATGATCGATAGCTCGTTCATCAATGCAATATTTACATCACGCTGTGTGTTCTCAATAATTTTTGCAGCTTCCGCTACTTTAATTCCTGATGCACGAAATACTCCAGCCTCAACAACTATCTCATACGTTTTAGCAATTACTTCAGATGATTCTTCATCACAACCAGAAACAACTTTTGTGATTTTTGTTAACGTATGTTCTTTATCACCGGGATTAATTCTTTCAGGAGAATATCCAACTTTGAAATCTGTTTTAAATGTTAATCCTGATATTTCTTCGAGTACAGGAATACAATCTTCCTCCGTACATCCTGGATATACTGTTGATTCATACACTACATAATCTCCTTTCTTAAGTGCTTTCCCGATTGATTTGGTAGCACCAAGTAATGGTTTAAGATCAGGAAGTTTGTGCTCATCAATAGGAGTAGGCACTGCTACAATAAAAAAGTTTGCGTTACGTAAAACATCGATAGAGTCGGTGAATTCAATGTCACATCCTTCAAATGCAGTAGTGTCAAGTTCTCCACTAGGATCTATGTTATTACGCATCATCTCAACTCTTGCTGAGTTAATATCAAATCCTATTACTGATACTTTTTTAGCGAATTCTAATGCAATTGGAAGACCAACGTATCCGAGGCCTATTACTGCAAGTTTCTTTTTTTTGTTAACGAGATCGTTATACATTGCGAAAGCGTATTTCCGGTTTATTTAATTTGCGAAGCGAGTAAATGCGTTCTATTATATCAACTACTTTCAATCCTTCGAGGGCGTTAGTAGTCATTGTTGTTCTTTCTTTTAGTGAATCAATTACATTTTCGATAATGAAATGATGATTCGCTGCTGATCCTTTATAATGACCGTAATCATTTGCAGGATTTACAGGGGCTAATACAGGCATTTGGTAATCTTTAATATTACAATAATCTACTTCATTCATGTATTGACCACCAATTTTCAGGCTGCCATTTTTTCCTATAACTGTGATACTGCTTTCTAAATTACTTCCCCATACCGATGTAGAATAATTTAATGATCCCATTCCTCCATTAACAAATTTAAAATTTACAAATCCTGAATCTTCAAAAGCAGTTAACTGTTGATGATTAAAATCTGCAAACATTCCTTGTATGTCGGAAATATCACCAAATACCCAATACATGATATCTATAAAGTGAGAAAACTGTGTAAATAAAGTTCCACCATCAAGATCAGAACTTCCTTTCCACAATCCTTTTTGATAATAGCGTTCATCGCGATTCCAATAACAATTTAGTTGAACCATAAAAATATCGCCAATAATATTTTTATCTACTACTTCTTTCAACCACTCTGAAGGTGGTGAATATCGATTTTGCATCACGCCAAAAACTTGTCGTGAAACTTGTAATGCTTTATAAATAATTTTTTCGCAATCTGCTTTTGTAATAGCCATTGGCTTTTCACAAACTACATGAAGTTGCTTTGATAATGCTTTTAAAGAATGTTCAGCATGCAGTCCATTTGGAGTACAAACACAAACAACATCAATACCCGCAACGCTATCAAGCATCTCATCAATTGAATTGAAAAATGGAATAGAACTATAACCGTTTAAATTTATTTCTTCTCTATCTCGAATATCACACAGTGCTATTAATTCGGCTTCAGGATGACGGTGTATCATCTCCGTATGACGAAGTCCGATATGCCCGCATCCAACAATGGCGAAACGAATTTTACGATTATCGTACTTTGTCATAAATTAAGCAATCTTTCTTACTATATTATTTTTCAACTGATACTTTTCTTTACTCTCATCGCATACAGCAAAACCTTCATTATCGAAGTTAAGCTTGTACCCATATTCACTCATCCATCCTCTTTGACGAGCAGGGTTGCCAATCACTAATGCGTAATCAGGTACTTCTTTTGTAACAACAGCACCAGCACCTATAAACGCAAATTTTCCAATAGGGTTTCCACAAACTATCGTTGCATTAGCGCCAATAGTTGCACCTCTTTTTACAATTGTTTTTAAATAAGCATCCTTACGACTAATAGCGCTTCTCGGATTGAAAACATTCGTGAATACAATGCTAGGGCCAAGAAAAACATCGTCTTCACACGTTACTCCTGTATAAATAGAAACATTATTTTGAACCTTAACATTATTACCTAAAATAACATCTGGTGACACTACAACATTTTGTCCGATATTGCAGTTTTCACCAATAATACAATGTGACATGATATGCGAAAAATGCCATATTTTAGTTCCTTTGCCAATAACACAACCTTCGTCGATGATAGCGCTTGGATGTGCGTTATATTCCATTTAAATTATAATTCAATTTTGTTTTTACAATTTTTTTAACACTTCATTCACTAAGAATTAAATTTAGGAAGAGGTATAATTGTTAAACAATTTATATTAATCAAATCTGTGTGCTGTGCGATACAAATCTTCTTGAGGAAGACTTTTGAAATATGCGTAAGTCAATTTCAATCCCTCTTCACGATTTATTTTTGGTTCCCAATTGAGAATTTCTTGTGCACGTGAAATATCAGGTTTGCGTTGCTTTGGATCATCTTGAGGCAATGACTTATAAATCAATTTTTGCTTTGTTCCTGTAAGCTTAATAATTTCTTCGCCAAATTGAGCGATAGTGATTTCAGCAGGATTGCCAACATTTACAGGATAAACATAATCGCTTTTTAACAAACGATAAATGCCTTCCACTAAATCATCAACATAGCAAAAAGATCTCGTTTGACTACCATCACCAAAAACAGTTAAGTCTTCACCACGTAATGCTTGTCCAATGAATGCAGGTAATACACGTCCATCATTTAGTCGCATACGAGGACCATACGTATTAAAGATACGAATGATTCTTGTTTCTAAACCATGATACGTATGATACGCCATTGTGATAGCTTCTTGGAATCGCTTTGCTTCATCATACACACCTCGTGGACCGATAGGATTTACATTTCCCCAATACTCTTCCGTTTGCGGATGAACAGTTGGGTCACCATAAACTTCGCTCGTTGATGCTACAAGAATTCGTGCTTTTTTTACACGTGCAAATCCTAATAAGTTATGTGTTCCTAATGAACCTACTTTTAATGTTTGAATAGGTATTTTTAAATAATCTATCGGACTTGCCGGAGATGCGAAATGTAAAATATAGTCAATCGGACCTGGTACATGAACGAACTTACTTACATCATGATTATAAAATTCAAACTCTTTAAGTTTAAATAAGTGTTCGATATTTCGAAGATCTCCTGTAATCAGGTTATCCATACCAACAACATCATAACCTTCTTTAATAAATCGATCACATAGATGTGAGCCAAGAAATCCGGCTGCACCGGTGATAAGTACGCGCTTATTCGCCATAAGTATTTTTAATTAAGAGAACGCTGGAATTTGTGGAGAAACCACTTCACGACCCATGCTATTATAATAGAAGCCCATCTCTGACATTCTTTGCAGATCATATAAATTACGACCATCAAATATCACTTTTCCTTTCATTAAATTTTTCATACGCTCAAAATCAGGAGTACGGAATAATGCCCATTCAGTAGCTATCAATAACGCATCCGCATCTTGTAAAGTATCGTAAGGATCATTAGCATAATGGATCACTTCACCCATTGTTTTTTTCACATTCTCCATAGCCTCTGGATCAAATGCACTAATAGAAGCTCCCGCAGCAATTAATTCTTTAATAATATGTAAAGCTGGCGACTCACGAATATCATCAGTATCTGGTTTAAATGCTAATCCCCATACTGCGAATTTTTTTCCTTCTAAATTCCCATCAAAATAGGAACGTAATTTATCAACGATAACAGTTTTCTGACGATCATTAACTTGCATCACTGAATTTAATAATTTGAAATCATAGTTGTATTCAGTAGATGTTCTGTAAAGTGCTTGTACATCTTTAGGAAAACAACTTCCGCCATATCCAATTCCAGCAAAAAGAAAACGCTTACCAATGCGAGAATCAGATCCAATACCGATACGAATTGCATCAACGTTGGCACCAACTTTTTCACAAAGATTTGATATCTCATTCATGAAAGTAATCTTTGTTGCAAGAAACGCATTTGCTGCATATTTTGTTAACTCTGACGAACGTTCATCCATAAAATAAATAGGATTTCCCTGACGAACAAACGGAGCATAAAGATCACTCAAAATCTTCTTTGCTTTTTCTGAACGTGTACCAATAACAACACGATCTGGCTTCATGAAATCATCAACAGCAAAACCTTCACGTAAAAATTCTGGATTAGAAACTACATCATAATGAACGCTACAACTTTTTGAAATTGCTTCACGAACTTTTTCGGCAGTACCCACAGGAACTGTACTTTTATTGATAACGATTTTGTATTCTTTAATAAGCTTTCCTAACTGATTTGATACACCTAAAATGTAGGATAAATCAGCGGAACCATCTTCGCCTGGAGGTGTTGGAAGAGCAAGAAAAATTATTTGCGCATCTGCAATTGCTTCTTCTAAATTAGTAGTAAATTGAAGACGACCTTGCTTGATATTACGTTCGAATAAAACATCAAGATGTGGTTCGTAAATTGGAATTTTTCCATCACGCATTCTTTCAACTTTATTAGCATCAATATCAACGCAAGTAACATGATTTCCCATTTCTGCGAAACATGTTCCAGTTACTAAGCCTACATATCCGGTACCTACAACTGCAATATTCATAGTGATTGAATTTTATTAGTTCTTTATGGATGATTTATACTAATTCCACAAAGTAATGTTTCATAGATTACTTATTTGTTAACGAACTCAAGTACCGAAGAAGTGATGTGTTGTAAATCGTCTGTTGTCAACTCTGTATGCATTGGTAAAGAAAGTACATGATTACACAATTGCTCTGTAACAGGGAAGTCGCCATGTTTGTAACGCGGATCTGAATATGCTTTCTGCATGTGTAATGGAATTGGATAATAAATCATGGATGGAATTCCTTTCGTCTCAAGAAATTCACGCATTGCAGTACGACTTACACCATTTAATACTAAAGTATATTGATGATAAACGTGCGTTGTATTTTCCCACTTCGCTGGAGTTTTTAATCTTGGATTGTTATCAAAAGCTTTATTATAAAATGCCGCAGCGAACTGACGAGCCTCACAATAATTATCCAGCTTACGTAACTTAACACGTAATATCGCAGCTTGAATACTATCCAAACGAGAGTTTACACCAATTTCACCATGATGATACAATTCTGTTTGACCATGATTTGCTATCACACGAATTTTAGCTGCGATCACGTCATCATTAGTAAAGATAGCACCGCCATCACCCATACAGCCCAAATTTTTTGAAGGAAAGAACGACGTAGTCCCAATAGTCCCGATAGTTCCAGCTTTATGAGTAAGACCATTTGCCATAGTGTATTCTGCACCAATTGCCTGAGCAGTATCTTCAATCACATATAAATTATGAGCGTTTGCAATTTCCATTATTCGTTGCATGTTCGCACACTGTCCGAATAGATGAACAGGAACAATAGCAACTGTACGAGGTGTTATGGCACGCTCTAATGCATCACAATCAATAGTAAATGTTTCAGGATCAACATCTACAAGCACCGGTTTTAATTTTAATAAAGCTATCACTTCCGCAGTAGCTACATAAGTGAAACTTGCAGTAATAATTTCATCCCCAGGCTTAAAATTGAGTGCCATCATCGCAATTTGAAGCGCATCAGTACCATTTGCACAAGGAATTACATGCTTCACATCGAGGTATTCTTCGAGCTCTTTGGCGAAAGCTTTTACTTCAGGGCCATTAATATAAGCCGAAGAATGAACCACACTCATAATTGCAGAATCTACTTCTTCTTGAATTTTTTTGTATTGGCCGATAAGGTCGACCATAGCCATTTTTTTTAGCGTTTCCATAGGATATACAAGGTTTCAAAATTACATTTCAGAGGGAGAATTGCAATTTTGATCGTTTTTTTTAATTGTTAGGGCGAAGATACATTTTTTTCTACGTTTGCTATTAGTTGTTATACTCTGTAAATTACCTATTTTAGCAACGTGCAGAAACACTTAAAATTATACCTGCTGCTGGTAATCGGCATGCTTTCAGGATCTCAAATAGCGAATGCTCAATACAGTATTCGTGACTCCTCACTAAACATGGTTTTGTTCGCTCCATCCTATGGATATCAAATTCCTGCTGGTGATATGGCCAAACGTTTTGGTGCAAATTCATCTGTCGGATTAACAGTAACTGTTAAGAGAAGGTCGAATTGGATGATTGTTGGCGATGGTTATTTCTTTTTTGGAAATAGATTTAATGAGCCAGATTTATTTAATGGAATCGCCACCACTCAAGGATTCGTGATTGGTTCATCAGGATATTATGGCAATATATTAATCGCGGAACGCGGTTATTATTTAACGCTTTCTGTTGGAAAATTATTCCCAATGAAAAAGCCTAATCCTAATTGTGGATTTTATGTTCAAGCTGGGGCAGGATTTATTCAACATAAAATTAGTATTAAAGATAAACTCGGAACAGTTCCATCTCTTCAAGGTGATTACGTTAAAGGATACGATCATTTAACAAATGGATTAGCTATTAGAGAATTCGCAGGTTATCTCTATACAGGAACAAGTCGATTGGTGAATTTCTTCGGAGGTATTGAAGCAGTACAGGGGTTTACACAAAGTCGGCGTGACTATAACTTTAATACAAAAGGGCCAGATACAAAGAAACGATTAGATTTACTCTTTGGATTACGTTTTGGTTGGATCTTGCCAATTTACAAACAAGCACCCGATAAATTTTACACGTATTAGCAGATGTGGATACTCTACCTTTTAGGCGTAAGAGCTTATGGTTTTGCAATTCGAGTAGCTACATTATTTAATCCTAAAGCAAAGGAGTGGATAGTAGGTCGCCGGGATTGGCAAAGCAATTTATCTGAAAAATTTACAGACAAACAAGAAAAGCGAATTTGGTTTCATTGCTCTTCCCTTGGTGAGTTTGAACAAGGTCGCCCTGTATTAGAAGCAATAAAAAAAGAATATCCAAACCATAAAATCGTTCTTACTTTTTTTTCTCCTAGTGGATACAATGTAAAAAAGAATGATCCTATCGCTGATTACGTTTCTTATTTGCCGTTGGATGGGCCTATTCGAAGTAAAAAATTCCTCGACTTAGTAAATCCTGAATTAGCATTTTTTGTAAAGTATGAATTTTGGTATTTCTATGGAAAAAAATTACAAGAACGAAAAATTCCTTACTTCTGTGTCTCTGCAATCTTTCGCCCCGGACAAATATTTTTTCATTCAATGGGAAATTTCTTTCGCAAAATATTATTGCGATTTACACATCTCTTTGTTCAAGATCAAGAATCATTACAGCTATTATACAAAGAAAGAATAACAAATGTAACAGTAAGCGGTGATACACGATTTGACAGAGTGTTTGCAAATAGTTTACAACAATGTTCATTGCCAGAAGTAGAAAAATTTTGTGCGAATAAGCAGATAATGGTTTGTGGAAGTACATGGCCACTCGATGAGGATTTATTGATCTCATTCATCAATCAAAAACCAATAGGACTAAAATTTATTATTGCACCTCATGAAATAAATACTTCGCAATTACTGAAGTTGAAAAATGCCATCACTCAAAATGTTTGTTTTTATTCAGAGCTAAAAAATGGCGAAAGTGAAAATTGTGATGTGTTAGTAATCGATAATGTTGGATTGCTTTCAAAACTTTATCAATTTGCAGATTATGCATATATAGGAGGAGGATTTAGTAAAGGTATTCATAATATTTTAGAAGCCGTTGTGTACGGCATTCCAGTTTTCTTCGGACCAAATTACGAGAAGTTTCGCGAAGCACGCGACCTTGTAAAACTAAAAGGAGCTTTTGAAGTTAACAACATTATAGAATTGCAAAGAATTTTTGATAGTTTGTCAAACGACACAAACAAACTGAAACAAATAGCAATTATCAATAAAAATTTTATCTCCGAACGTAAGGGCGGAACAGAAGTTATCATGAGTTATTTACGATTAAATTATCCTCAAAAAAATTAATGAGCTTTATCAAGATATTTTTAATCCTGCAAATCATTTAATCCTGTAGTTCCTGTTTAATAAAAAGGACTATAATTAATTCAGGCCTCCCTAAATCCCTCCGAAGGAGGGACTTTAATGGAATGAATTTCCAGAATGTTATATTATCCGATTCAAAAGACAACAAAAAAAATATTAAAATTTAAGCATAAACAATGAAAGAAGCGGTGCGGCTGTGGTCAAGCGTAAGAGCGAACTATCAATTGATGGACCGATGAAGAAAATAGAAAGTAATGCCTTTTGTTTTTCACTTAATGTCTTTTTAGAAAGTACAATGTTCAATTGATAGTTGGTTACGCTTGTGGGCTTTTCTTTGGTTCGTTTCTTTTGCCCACCAAAAGAAATGAACAAAATATTAATTGAAAAACAATTATTTATTTACCAAAAATTTAAATCGAAGCACGTTATTAAAAAATAATCGGAGAAACTATGTTTCATTTCCCCACCAAAATAAATGAACAAACATAAATTGAAAAACAATTATTTATTTACCAAATATCAAAATCGAAGTACGTAAAAAAAAAGAATCGAAGAAACAATGTTTCATTTCCCCGCCAAAAGAAATGAACAAAACAAAATTGGATAACGATTATTTATTTACCGCTAGACAAAATCGAAGCAGGCAACTAAAAAATCGAAGAATTTATGTTCCTCTCAAACATTAAAAGAAATAAAAACTACAATTCAACATTACAAAACTAACGAAGTATATACATCCTATAACTATCCAATTTAATTAGGATAAAAAGCAAAATTGTAAAGCTCCAAAGGGACGAACCTCCATAGCTAAAAAATGGTAATGGAATTCCGATAACAGGTGCTAATCCGATTGCCATCCCAACGTTAATCATGATGTGAAAAAATAAAATAGAGGCAACACCGTAACCATAAATTCTCGTATAAGAAGAACGTTGTCGTTCGGCGATAAAGATGATGCGGTAGAGTAGTGCTAGAAATAATAGGAGAACAACAGTTGTTCCTGCGAATCCCCATTCTTCACCAACAGTACAAAAAATAAAATCGGTACTTTGTTCAGGAACGAAATCATATTTTGTTTGTGTTCCTTGTAAATATCCTTTTCCATTTAACCCTCCAGATCCTATTGCAATCAAACTCTGATTAACATTATAACCGGCGCCTTTTGGATCGGATTTCTTGCCAAGTAAAATATCGATGCGTTCACGTTGATGAGCTTGAAGAATTTTATTGTAAGCGTAATCAACAGAGAATACTACACCAGCCGACATCACAGCAATTAATAGGATGGCAAATAAATTCTTTCTCGTTTTGCGCATTAAGAGATAGGTAAGCAATGATGCTCCACCAATTACTCCAAGTAAAATTAGTTTGGAAACCATTAATGCTAGTACAAATAATACTCCAGCTAAGAATCCAAAAATTAAAACATTTTGTGATAAGCCTTCACGATACAACACAAAAATAAATGCGCCGAAAACTAATGCTGATCCTGTATCATTTTGTAATAAAATTAATGCAACAGGTAATGCTACAATGATTCCAGCAGTAATTTTTGTTCGCATATCTTCCATACGAATATTTAATGTGCTCAAATATTTTGCAACAGCCATGTTTGTAGCAAACTTTGCAAATTCTGAAGGTTGTAATTTAAAACTTCCAATTTCTATCCATGCGCGTGCACCCTGAACATCTTTTGCAACAAATAAAACGAAAAGCACAAGCACCATTATTACTGCATATATTGGATAGGAGAATGCCGCAAAAAATTTTCCATCGATAACTAATATTGCTAATGCTAATACTAATGAAGTACCAATCCATAATAACTGGCGTCCGTAATTTTGTGATAAATCAAAGATGCTACTGTGTTCTTCATTAAAAACAGCAGCATAGATATTCATCCATCCCATTAATACCAATACCAAGTACATCGTCACCAGTACCCAATCAATATTTTCAAATATGTTTTTTTGCTGACGCATTTTTTTTAAGGTACTGTATTATTTTTTACTCTGAAATTTTTTACTATGAGATAACTTTTAAATAAGAATTACAATTTATTTTTCGTAGCGTTCTTATGATGCTCTTCACTATTCGTTAGCATTGCAGTTGGCTTGGTAGATTTTTCTTTCTCCTTTTTTATCGGAGCTTTCGTTTTTGCTTTTTGCTCTATTTTTATTTTAGGCGTCACATCATTGTTTAGTAACGGCTCATTGTCTGTTTCATCTTCATCTTTTTTCGTAACGAATGAAGGTAATATAACTCCGCTTTCCATTTTCTCTTCTAAAGTTGGTCGCGTGATAGAATCAGTGAGGTATTTTTCCATCATTAAGCTTGCAATAGGAGCAGCCCAAGTAGCACCAAATCCTGCATTTTCTACCATCACTGCAATAGCAATTTTAGGATTATCGCGAGGTGCAAAGGCAACAAATAAAGAGTGATCTTTTCCATGAGGATTTTGTGCGGTTCCTGTTTTTCCACAGATAACCATATTGCCAAATTGTGCAATCCTTGCTGTGCCTGCTTCCACAACTTTTTGCATTCCATCATGCACTATATTGAACCAAGACGAATCAACTTTGCAATAATGTTTCTCTGCAAGATTACGCGTGTTGTTAGGCTTGTTTGCAATTGATTTAATAATGTGCGGTGTATAATAATATCCTTTGTTTGCGATGATACAAATAATATTCGCCATCTGTAATGGTGTAACACCTAATTCACCCTGACCAATTCCTAATGAAAAAATTGTTAATGCATGCCAATGATTTTTACCATAAATTTTATCGTAAAATGCAAGTGATGGAATCAATCCTTTTAACTCATGTGGCATATCAACACCAATCTTTAAACCGATTCCAAAACTCATCATGTAATCACGCCAAATTTCATAACCATGTTCACTGGTTCCATATTTTCTGTTATCCACGAAGGTGCGAAAGGTGTTACAAAAAAATGGATTACACGAAAACTGTATCGACTGCACTAACGGTCCGGGAACGTGGGGATGACAATGTACCGATTTACTTCCAACAATAAATGAATGAGGAAAAGTTGTTGACGGTGTAATCACTCCTTCTTGCAACGATGATAACGCACTCGTTAATTTAAATGTTGATCCAGGAGGATAATAAGCCTGCATCGCTCGATTAAATAATGGCTTTAAAGGATCACGTAATAAGTTACCATAATTTTTTGAGCGCACACGACCAACTAATAAATTTGGATCATAAGATGGACTTGATATGAGTGCTAAAATCTCACCCGTTTTTGGTTCGATGGCTACCAAAGCTCCAACTTTATTCTGCATTAATTTTTCACCGTAAGCTTGTAAGTCCGCATCTAATGATGAAACTAAATTTGATCCAGCAACAGCAGCGGAATCATACGATCCATTTTTAAAACTTCCTTTCTCACGATTGTAAACATCCACCATGATAATACGAACGCCTCGTTTCCCACGTAACTCTCCTTCATAACTCTGCTCAACACCACTAATACCAATATAATCACCTTGCTTGTAATACGGATTCTTCAAAATCAAATCATCATTCACCTCACCAATGTAACCTAATACATGCGCTGCTGTGTTGTTAGGATATTTACGAAGTGTTCGAGGCTGAACATAAAATCCCGGAAACTTATATAACTTCTCTTGAAAGGTTGCATAACTCTCAGCGGAAATTTGTTTTTCAAAAATGGATGACTTGATTTTCGAAAAAACTTTCGCCTTCGTCATTTTATCAATGAAGTTAACTTTATCGATCTCAAGTAATGCACAAAATTCTGTGGTATCAATATCTTTTACCTGACGAGGGATAACCATCAAATCATATACTGCTTGATTAAATGCTAAAATTTTTCCTTTACGATCATAAATCATTCCTCGTGCAGGATAATCAATCATGTATCGCAATACATTGTTATTTGCAGAAACAGTGTAACTGTCATCAACAACTTGGATATAAAATAGTCGCGTTAAAAAGATGATCACAACGGCAGTAAATATACCGATGACCACGAGGCGCTGTCCGCTGTTTGCGGTATTATCCATTTTGATAAATTATTTTAATGCTGTAATTGAAATGGTAATTATACTCCTGCACGTTGTAATCGTTCACTAGGTTTTGTACTGATGTATTGTGCAATAATTACAAGTAGCAAAGTTACAATACTGCTTAAGATTACTCTGAAGAAGGTACTGAAAAATTCACTGAAGCGGAATACTTCAATATAAAATAATGCTAAGTGATGAATTAATATTAACACAAAAGAGTAAGCAGCAAACCAACGAAAACCAAATTTTTTTATGGAAGGTATTGCATCCGCTTCGTATCCATCACGAGGTGCAATCATTTTCAACCAACCCGGGCGAGCAAAGGCAAGAAACAAACATGCAGAGGCATGCATTCCAACAGTGTTCTGAAACATGTCAATAGTAAGACCAGTAACCAATGCAACAAATAACAACAATAATTTTGGAGTACTTATCGGAAGTGTTATTAAAAATAAAACATATAAATAAGGATTGATAAATCCACCAAGCTGAACATTGTTCAATACCAATACTTGAAAGGTAACAAGCACAATGAAACGTAAGATGATGCGAAGGATATCGATTATCATTTATCGTCTTGTTTATTATTGGATTCTAATTCTCTTTGTTCGTTCTTCATTAAGTTGTCAACGATATTTACATAACTTAAATTATCAAATCGTGTGGATAATCGTACTCGAATCTGATGAAAATTTGATCCTGGATTTAATTTTGCTTCAACAACAGTTCCTAACATAATTCCTGCTGGGAATATGGAAGAGTAAGCAGTAGTAATAATCGTATCCCCTTTCTGAACAGGAACTGTTTTGTCAATTTCATTTAATGTTGCAATAGATGGATCAACACCATCCCACACTAAAGAACCAAAAAATTTATTGCGTTTTATCATTCCACTAATGCGCGTATCTTTATGTAGGAACGACATTACCGTACAATAATGTTCCGAAACTTGTTTTACAATCCCTACAATTCCTTTCGAAGTAATAACGCCCATTTCAGGTTTCACACCTTGTAAACTTCCTCTGTTTAATGTGAGATAATTATTACGATGGTTAATCGAATTGTTGATCACCTTTGCAGTGATGTATTTATATTGTTGGAAATTGATACTATCATTCACAACGATGCGTGAACTATCAACATCGTATTTTGCATCATTCAACATCTCTCGCAATGAAGCATTTTCTTTAGCGAGATTTTCATTGTTCTCACGAAGATGAATGTATTCTTTAACATAACTATAACCTTCCATCACTTCTGTCACTACTGAATTTGTAGCATTTAGAATTGTTGCATGTTGGTAATAATTATTGTTGATGATAAGATAAATGCAAAAGGACTGCAACAAGATAAAAAACAGCGTAAAGTTGTTTCGCCAGAGTAGCAGAAATAATAATCTCATTCAATTGTTATTTGCATCTCGATTCGAAATTTTAATGTTGCGAATCGATGATTGATGAATGCCTTTAAGCTATCCTACTAATTTTTATTAATGCTGAAGAAACTTGTAACGATGAATATTTTTTAATGCGATTCCTGTTCCACGCACTACTGCTCTCAACGGATCTTCAGCAACGTGTACTGGAAGTTTTGTTTTCATCGAGATGCGTTTATCTAAACCACGTAACAATGCCCCGCCACCTGTTAAATAAATTCCAGTGCGATAAATATCTGCTGATAATTCAGGAGGAGTAATTTCTAAAGCTTTCAAAATCGCTTCTTCAATTTTAGAAATCGATTTATCCAAGGCATGTGCAATTTCTGGATAGCTAACAGTAATTTCTTTTGGAATTCCTGTCATCAAATCACGACCATGAACAGCAAAATCTGGTGGAGGATTATCTAATTCTGGTAATGCAGAACCAACTTCAATCTTGATTCGCTCCGCTGTTCTTTCTCCGATAAGGATATTGTGTTGACGACGCATGTAATCCCAAATATCCGTTGTGAAACCGTCGCCAGCAACACGAATACTTTGATCACAAACGATACCACCTAAAGCGATAACAGCAATTTCACTTGTGCCACCACCAATATCAATAATCATATTTCCCATTGGCTCTTCAACATCAATCCCAATTCCGATTGCTGCTGCCATTGGTTCATGAATCAGATAAACTTCTTTCGCTCCCGCATGTTCAGCTGAGTCACGAACTGCTCGTTTCTCTACTTCAGTAATTCCAGAAGGAATACAAATCACCATCCGTAAAGAAGGCGTGAAAAGCTTATTGCCAGGGTTGATCATTCGAATCATTCCCTTGATCATCTGCTCGGCTGCTTCGAAATCGGCGATAACACCATCTTTCAGCGGACGAACAGTTTTTATGTTTTCATGCGTCTTACCATGCATCATCATGGCTTGTTTTCCTACGGCAATAACTTTTCCGTTGGTGCGATCAATAGCTACTATCGAGGGTTCGTCAACAACAACTTTATCGTTATTGATGATAAGTGTATTAGCTGTACCAAGATCAATGGCAATCTCCTGTGTGAGGAAATCAAATAGTCCCATTCTGCGTTGTGGATTATTTATGGGTTATTTTGGATAATTTAATTCAATGATAACATGCAACTTTGAATTATTTCCAATTTGTTGCAAGGTATATTTTCAACTGTTGCAAAGTTGATTGTTTTTATTGTAATTATTAACGTTCTAATGTTTAAAATGACGAATATTTGTAATTACCATCGCCATCCCCGATTTATTGGCTTCGTCAGTCGAATCTTGATCGCGTAATGAGCCTCCTGGTTGTATCACAGCAGTCACTCCTGCCTCATGTGCAATCTGTATACAATCTGGAAATGGGAAGAAAGCATCCGATGCCATCACCGATCCTTCAATAGAAAATCCAAAATGATTTGCTTTTTCAATAGCCTGTTTCAATGCATCAATGCGCGATGTTTGTCCAACTCCACTCGCTAGCAATTGCCCATCTTTAGTCAAAACGATTGCATTACTTTTACTATGCTTCACAACTTTATTCGCAAAAACTAAATCTTTGTATTCAGATGCCGTTGGAACTTTCGTTGTAACAACTTTCATGTCTGCGATTTTTTCGATGCTATTATCGGGTTCCTGAACAAGAACTCCATTAAGTACGGTTCGCAAATTTTGTACGGATTTATTATATGACGTTGTCTCTAATAGAATTCTATTTTTCTTGCCTTGTAAAATCACTAATGCTTCTTCCTCAAATGCTGGCGCCATTAAAACTTCGAAGAATAACAGATTCATCGATAAAGCTATCTCTTTCGTGATCACTTTGTTACTTACAATCACACCGCCAAAAGCAGAAACTGGATCACCAGCCAATGCTTTTTCCCACGCCTTTAATAAGGAAGGATCACTCGCTATTCCACAAGCATTATTATGTTTGATAACAGCAATCGTTGGCTCCTCAAAATCATTGATGAGGTTTAACGCTGCATCAACATCTAATAAATTATTATAAGAAAGTTCTTTGCCATGTAGCTGTCGAAAAACTTCCGTTAGGTTGCCTTTAAAACTTGCTTTTTGATGTGGATTTTCTCCATATCGCAACGATTTACTTTCCCATGATGATGGAATTTCTATAGAAGGCTTTTGCTGATCCTTTTTTGCAAACCAGTTAAAGATGGCAGTATCATAAGTGCTACTTACGTTGAATGCCGATAATGCTTGCGCCTTTCTCTCTTCAACTGATGTTTTACCATCCTGATTTTCAAGAATATCAATTAATTTAGGATAATCATTAACGGTAGGAATAATCACTACATCATTAAAATTTTTGGCAGCAGCTCTTATTAGTGAAATACCACCAATGTCAATTTTTTCGATAATCGCTTCTTCGGTCTCGCCTGATGCAACGGTTTCTTGAAAAGGATATAAATCAACAACGATCAAATCGAGAAATGGCAATTTGAATTCTTCCATTTGAGATTGATGTTCTTCGTCGTTGCGGATGGCAAGTATTCCTCCAAAGACAGCAGGATGTAATGTTTTCACTCTTCCGCCAAGAATCGATGGGTAGCCAGTGATGTCTTCAACAGCAATAACTGGAATTCCCATTTGCTGAATGAAATCGAAAGTTCCACCTGTTGCATAAATCTTAACCCCTAAACGGTGCAAATGTTTAACAATTGTATCAAGACCATTTTTATGGTAAACCGATAGCAGAGCCGACTGAATAGTATTTTGCATTTAAGAAAGGAAATTGAAGGGTGCAAAAGTACATGGATACGCTAAATAATCGTTGAGAATTGAGAATAAAAAATTGAATAGTGAATTCCAATAATTGTCGAGATCAACTGAATTAAATATGAAGAGAATGAATCAAATGTTTTTTTGGCGTTCGCTCATCTTACATTCGCTGATTCGAAAATTAATGCAAATGCAAATTCTTCTCATTGAGGACGAAGTGAATGTTGTTTCTTTTATCCGTAAAGGTTTAGAAGAACAGTCATATAATGTTGAGGTTGCTTATGATGGTAAAATGGGACTTAAGATGGCGCTCGAAAAGGAATACGATCTTATCTTATTGGATGTAATCTTACCAGGCATGAACGGACTAGAGGTTTGTAAGGAGATTCGTTCGCGAAAGAATATTCCTATTTTGATGCTTACTGCACTTGGTTCAACCGATGATGTTGTAAATGGATTAGATAATGGTGCCGATGATTATTTGCGCAAACCATTTAAGTTCCAAGAATTACTAGCTAGGATTCGCGCTTTACTACGACGAAAATTTGATCCTGAAATAAATTCAATCAGCGAAATCGGTGGTCTTGAGGTTAACCACCGAAATAAATCAGTAAAACGAAATGGCATTCCAATTAAGTTAACGGCAAGAGAGTTTTATCTTTTGCACTATTTTCTCAAAAACAAAGGTGTTCTAGTATCAAGAGCCGATATAGCAGAAACTATTTGGGATAGCTCTTTCGGAAATGGTTCTAACGTTGTTGATGTATACGTGAATTATTTGCGAAATAAAATCGATAAGAATTTTAATCCTAAATTAATTCATACGGTTTATGGAATGGGATATATATTTCGTGAGGAAACTGATTGACGTATCATGAAAATTAAAAACAAGTTAACGATTATTTTCACTGGAATTATTGCATTGATTCTTTTAGCATTGAATTTTTATATTTATGCATTATCAAGCTCCATTGCTCGTGCCGATTTTTATGAGCAATTACATTCAAGAGCATTCGTTGCTGCCAATATTTATTTGGAAAATGATGAAAATACAGATGAGAATATTATAAAATTTAGAAATAAATATTTGCGAACCTTACCTCAAGAAATTATTCGTATTTACAATAAAGATAATCAACCAGTATTTGTCGATAGCAGTGATCGTTTAACTTTTCAGCCATGGATCATTAATAAGATTAGGAGAGAAAAGGAGTTTCGATTCGAAATAAATAGCAGGCAAATTGTAGGTATTAATTATGATGACAACCAAGGTGATTTTATTATTATTGCATCTGCTGTTGATGAAATTGGCCAAATAAAATTAATGCAATTGCGAAAAGTACTTATTGCTGGTTTTTTATTTTGTATCGTTGTTGTGTTTTTTATTGGAAGGTATTTTACTAAGCTCATGCTAAAACCTGTTTCCGATATTTCAGATCAAGCAAATAATATTACTGAAACAAATTTGCATCTTCGATTAAATACGGGAAATAGTAAAGATGAAATTGCTGAATTAGCAATCACATTTAATAAGATGCTCGAACGACTCGAACATTCTTTCGATTTACAAAAAGAATTTGTGAGTAATGCTTCACATGAATTGCGAACGCCACTTACTTCAATCATCGGTAATATAGAAGTGACCTTATCAATGACTAGATCGGAAAAGGAACATCGTGAGGTTTTATATTCTATTTTGCAAGAGTCGGAACGTTTGCAGAATTTAAGTAATGGATTATTAAGTCTTGCACAAAGTGATCTTGATTTTCAAAAGGTAAGTAATGATGAAATACGAATTGATGAATTGTTATTAGAGATAAAAGATGAAATAACGGCTAAATATCCTGATAGAATTTTAGAACTTCAATTTGATCAAATGCCAGACAAGGAAGAAGAATTAGAAATTTTAGGCGAACATAATTTGTTGGAGACAGCACTATTAAACCTTGTTGACAATGCTTGTAAATTTTCTAAGGATAAACCAGTAATGATCTCACTAGTTGTTAGTCACCATCAAATTGAAATTAAGATTTCTGATCGTGGTGTTGGAATTCCACCTGAAGAAATTATTAAAATTAGAGAAACTTTTTTTCGAGCTACCAATGCAAGATCGTTTCCAGGAACAGGTATTGGCCTAGCGTTAGCCGATAGAATTATTCGATTACATGGAGGTGCTTTGTCGATTAAGTCAGAGTTAAATTTTGGAACTGACGTAACAGTTACTTTCCCTATAATGAAGAGTACGTGATTCTAATAATTTTCTAATAATTCTCTAATTACCCTCTAATAACTGGTTCATAGGTTTGCTTCGTTAATGAATACGGAGTGCTTCTTATGAAACGATTGTTGGTTTATGTTTGCTTCCTTTCTTTTTTGCAATTATGTATTATTGATGCTACTAAAGCCTCTAATACTAATGACACATTGAAGGTTAGTTTGAATGATGTCGAACAAAATTTTCTAAATAAAAATTTCCTTCTTCTTGCATCACAATATGAGATTAATGCGAACCAGGCACTTACTATGCAGGCAAGATTATGGAATAACCCAACTCTAACAATTGATCAGGGTGCATATAATAAGCAAACAAATAAATGGTTCGATGTTTCAAAGAATGGTGAAACGGCAGCATCACTTCAACAACTGATAGAGCTAGCAGGAAAAAGAAATAAGCGAATTGCTGCATTGAAATTAAATGCAACAATGAGTCAATACCAATTTTATGATTTAATGAGAACGCTCAAGTATGAGTTGCGCACTTCTTTTTACGACCTGTATTTTACTTCTCAATCAATTGCAGTTTATGATAAGGAGTTAAATCTACTTTCGAAATTATTGGAGGCATATCAATCACAATATAAAGAGGGAAACATTCCATTTAGGGAAATTACTCGATTAGAGTCGCTACAATTTAATCTTGAGAATGAGAAAGCTGAACTTGGGCTGAAAGAAATGGATAACAGAAATCATTTACTACTACTTTCTGGTGATACATTGGCTCATATTGTAGTTCCACAAATTGATATCTTGAAAATAAATAATTCGATTCCGTTAAATAGTTCTTACGCTGCACTATTGGATACGGCATATACTAACCGATTCGATTTGCAATCAGCAATAACAAATATTGAATTGAATAATGCACAACTTGCAATAGAAAAATCAAAACAAATTCCAGACTTAACACTAGGTATAAACTATGACCGTTCCGGCTCTTATATTCAAAATTACAATTCTGTTACTCTTGCTTTTGATCTCCCTGTTTGGAATCATAATAAAGGAAATATTCATGCTGCTCAATTTAGAGTTGAAGAAGCAAAAGAAGTATCAGAGGATTCACGACTCCGAGTAAAAACAGATGTTGATAGGGCATGGTTGAGGCTGCATGATGCAGAGAATATTCTCCTGAAATCGTCGAATACTGTCAAGCAAGATAATGATAAGTTGATTGACGGAATCACAAGTGGATATAAAGATCACATGATTAGCTTACTAGAGTTTTTAGATTATTTTGAAAATTTTAAAGAAACAAGTTTGGCTTTTTATCAACTGCAAAATAATCGATTTAATGCGGCCGAAGAATTAAATTTTGCATGTGGAAAAATTATGATTAACAATTAAAAAAATGAGAAATAAATTTATATCTATTTTGTCCTTGCCAATTTTATTATTACTTGGAGCAACTTCATGTAGTAAGTTGAAAGAAGAAACTGAATCTCCTGTTAAATTCGTTTTAAGTGATACAATGATGCAAATGATTAGCATCGATACTGTTCATAAGACGCAAGTAGAAGATGTTTTAAAATTGTCAGGAAAGATAACCTATGACGAGGATAAAATGATAAAAATTTATCCATTGGTAGGAGGTGAAGTAAGTGAAGTGAAAGTAGAGCTAGGTGATTTTGTGAACAAAGGTCAAGTGCTTGCTGTGATACATAGTACTGAAGTAGCACAATTCCGGCAGGATAAAATTGCGGCCGAAGGAAACGCAGCCATCGCTCAACGTAATCTCGAAATAAATCAAGCATTAAATAAATCAGGAGTGAATTCTGATAAGGAATTGTTAGAAGCACAACGTGAAGTGTTAAAATCTAATGCTGATTTACAACGATTAAAAGATGTTTTCAAAATAAATTCAATTGATGAAAGTGGTAATGTAGTTTTAAGAGCACCTGTTGCAGGATTTATTGTTGAGAAAAAAGTTAATCCAGGCTTTCATTTGAGAACAGATAATAGCGAAAATTTATTTACACTTTCTGGCCTAGATCAAGTTTGGGTAAGTGCTAATGTTTACGAAGCAGATATTTCAAAAATTAAAGAAGGTTATGATGCCGATGTAACTACCTTAAGTTATGATGATAAAATTTTTAAAGGAAAAGTGGATAAAGTTTATAATGTGCTTGATCCTGAATCGAAGGTAATGAAAGTACGTATTAAGCTTGAAAACAAAGATTACCGACTGAAGCCAGAAATGTTTGCAAATGTATTAGTACAATACAAGGAAAAGGATTCTATGCTTTCAATTCCTACCTCAGCAATAATTTTTGATAATAGTAAAAATTATGTTTTGATATACCATTCGAAAACTGAAATTGAAATTCGTGAGATACAGTTGTATAAATCAGTTGGTGAGATATCGTATATAATTTCTGGATTGAAAGTGGATGAACGATTAATTAATCGTTACCATTTGTTCGTTTATGATGCACTTAATGACTAATTGAGAAATGAATAAATTCATAAAAAATATAATTGGATTTTCATTGAAGAATAAATTTTTCATATTCTTTCTAACATTCATATTAATTGTTGCAGGAATTGTAAGTTACCTAAATACACCAATTGAAGCATTTCCTGATGTTACAAATACGCAAATAATAATTGTAACACAATGGAATGGCAGAAGTGCGGAAGAGATTGAACGTTTCGTTACTGTTCCGATTGAAGTTGCGATGAATTCTGTACAACGTAAAACAAATGTCCGTTCTATTACGATGTTTGGTTTATCAGTTATCAAAATTATTTTTGATGATGATGTGGATGATGCCTTTGCACGACAACAAGTAAACAATCAATTGCACAGTGTAAGTTTACCAGAATCTGTTGAACCTGATGTGCAACCTCCATATGGGCCAACAGGAGAAATTTATAGATATACGCTCGAAAGTAAATCTAGAAATGTACGTGATCTTCTTACTCTCCAAACATGGGTTGTTGATCGACAACTTAGAAGCGTACCTGGCATTGCAGATATTGTTGCCTTTGGTGGTCAACAAAAAACGTATGAAATAAGTGTCAACCCGCAACTACTGGCGAAGTATGATATTACGCCGCTAGAAGTATATAGTGCCGTTGCGAAAAGTAATATCAATGTTGGTGGAGATGTAATTGAGAAAAATGGACAAGCTTATGTTGTTCGTGGAATTGGATTACTCGACAACATAAGTGATATCGAAAATATTATTATCGATAATATTAATGGCACACCTATTCTTGTAAAAAATGTTGCCGAAGTAAAGGAGTCGTATGCTCCTCGTGTAGGACAAGCTGGGAAAGATCATAGTGATGATGTAATGGAGGGCATTATCGTTATGCGAAAAGGTGAAAATCCAAGCGAAGTTTTAGCAAGAGTAAAGGAAAAAATTAATGATCTTAATACAAATATTTTACCTGCAGATGTGAAAATTGTTACGTTTTATGATCGTGATAATCTTATGCAGTTTTGTACAGAAACGGTATTGCATAATTTGCTGGAAGGTATTATACTCGTTACCGTTATTGTCTTAGTTTTTATGGCGGATTGGCGAACAACAGTTATTGTTTCTATTATTATTCCACTCGCATTATTATTTGCTTTTATTTGTTTACGGTTAAGAGGGATGTCGGCGAATTTACTATCACTTGGTGCAGTTGATTTCGGGATTATCATTGATGGTGCAGTAGTGATGGTGGAAGGAATGTTTGTTATGCTCGATCATAAAGCGAATGAATTAGGAATGGAAACATTCAATAAACGAATAAAGTTAGGTTGGATTAAAAATACTGGTGGTGAATTGGGAAAAGCTGTCTTTTTTTCAAAGTTAATTATCATCACTGCACTGATACCTATCTTTTCTTTTCAAAAGGTAGAAGGGAAAATGTTTTCGCCTCTTGCTTATACATTGGGTTTCGCCTTGATTGGTGCGTTACTTTTTACTTTAACGCTTGTACCAGTTCTTGTATCTATCTTATTAAAAAAGAATGTTCGTGAAAAGAAAAATAGATTCGTTGAATTTTTAAATTCGATTACACTGAAAGCATTCGAAAAATGTTTCGCGAATAAAAAGAAAAGTGCAATCATTGCTTTTTCAATTTTAGGAATTACTTTATTTTCTACATCGTTTTTAGGTACAGAGTTTTTGCCTCAGTTAAATGAAGGCGCATTGTGGGTTGAAGCTAAGATGCCGATGAGTAGCTCGCTCACTGAAACGGTAAGTATGGTGAGTAAGATTAGAGAAAAATTATTAAAGTTTCCAGAGGTCAACGGTGTATTGTCGCAAACGGGCAGATCCAATGATGGTACTGACCCATCAGGGTTCTATTACATGCAATGCCAAGTAAATTTATCTCCTCAAAAGGAATGGAAGCGAAATATTACGGAAGAACAATTGATTGATGAAATGGATTCTTCATTAAAACAATATGCTGGGATTGAATATAATTATTCGCAGCCTATCATCGATAATGTTCAAGAAGCTGTTGCTGGTATGAATGCAAATAATGCTGTGAAAATTTTCGGCGATAATTTAGAACAGCTCGATACGTTGGCGAACAATGTTGTTAAACGAATAAAAGAAGTTCCAGGAGTTCATGATGTAGGAGTTCTAAGAAATATTGGGCAGCCTGAGATGAGTATACATTTCGATGAAGGTAAAATGTCGGCCTATGGTGTGACAACAGCAGATGCTCAAGCAGTAATCGAAATGGCAATAGGAGGAAAGACTGCAACGCAATTTTATGAAGGAGAACGTAAGTTTGATGTAAGGATTCGTTATCAGAAGGAATACCGAAAGTCGGAGGATGATTTGAAAATGTTAATGGTGCCAACAATTCGAGGAAATAAAATTCCAATAAAAGAAATTGCAGAAGTTAAAACTGTTACAGGTCCAGCATTTATTTATCGCGATAATAATAATCGTTTTATTGGAGTGAAATTTACAGTTCGAGGAAGGGATTTGGGAAGTACGATCAAAACTGCCCAAGATCAAGTTAAGACGCTTGCATTGCCTAAAGGATTTCATATAGAATGGGCAGGTGAATTTGAGAATCAGGTGCGGGCAACAAGTCGTTTATTGCAAGTAGTGCCCGTTTGCCTGATTCTCATATTCATAATTTTATTTATCACATTCGGACATGCTCGCGATGCTGGTTTGGTATTGCTTAATGTTCCGTTTGCATTGATAGGTGGAATATTAGCATTACATATCACAGGAACTATTTTCGGGATCTCAGCCGGTGTTGGCTTTATTGCATTATTCGGAATATGTATTCAGAATGGTGTAATTCTAATATCGGTATTTAAAAAAAATCTGGAACAAAAGATGCCACTCTCAAAAGCTATTCGGGAAGGTGTAGCTTCGAGAGTGCGTCCTGTGATTATGACGGCTATGATGGCAGCAATTGGATTAATGCCTGCTGCATTATCACACGGAATTGGATCAGAAACACAACGACCTTTAGCCATCGTTGTAATAGGTGGTTTAATATCCGCAACGATATTAACTTTACTAATCTTCCCAATAATATTTGAATGGGGTTATCGTAAAAAACATTCAGAAAACTTCTCTTAATTTTAAAACAATATTTTTCCATCCTTAATGTAAAAAACTGCTGCCTTCTTTCTTAAATTATAATTCGACGACATTACTTCTCCATACGCACCAACACTTCGAATTACTAACATATCTCCACGTTGTGTAAATGGAAGTTTAATATTATTTCCAAATATATCACTGCTTTCACAGATGGGCCCTACAACCGTATAATGATGTGAATGAAAATTCTTATCATTATTTTCAAGTGGTTCAATGTGATGAAATGCTTGATATAATGCAGGTCGTATCAACTCAGTCATACCAGCATCCAGAATGAGAAATTCTATTTTGGTTGTCTTTTTTTTGTACAATATTTTCGAAACCAAATTGCCACATTGCCCAACGATTGAGCGTCCTAGTTCTACATGAATTTGTTGTGTTTCGCCAATCTGTAATCCATTTCTTAGCCTTGAAAAATGCGCATTAAAATTTGCAATGGGATTTTTATCAGGATCTAAATAATCAATAGACAGACCACCACCCATATTTATTATTGGCAATTCTATTCCTTGATCTATAAACCATTTATTTATTTTATTCACTTGTTCACATAACGCATCAAAAACGGTATTGTCACTAATTTGTGACCCAATATGAAAATGTAAACCAATGAGATTTAATGAACGTTGTTCTTGAATATATTTTAATACTACTTGTAAATCATTAATTGCAATTCCGAATTTATCATCTTCTGTTCCTGTGGTAATGTATTGATGTGTGAAAGATGCTACATCAGGATTTATCCGTAATGCAATTGGAGCAATCAAGTTTTTTGATGAAGCGATAGTAGCTATTACTTGTAATTCTTCTAATGATTCGCAATTAAGACAAGCTATATTGCTATCCAATGCATAAGCAATTTCATGATCTGTTTTCCCAACACCAGCCATTAATATTTTATCATTATTAAATCCTGATTCGAGTGCCTTTTGGATCTCTGGTCCACTTACGCAATCAGCACCAAATCCTATTTCAATAATTTTTTTTAAAAGAGGGAGATTGTTATTTGCTTTTAGCGCATAATGAACATGTATGTTGTATTTATCTGATGCAGCTTTAGCAGCCAAAAGTGTTTGATCTAACAGATCTAAATCATATAAAAAATATGGTGTAGGTAAAACATTTAATTGTTTTGATGTTAGTTGATCAAACATTTGCAGTAGTGAATAATTTTTGATGTAGCGATTGCAACGCAATTAATTTAAAATCTTTTTCTACGAGTATAGAGATATTATGTTCGCTGCCTCCATAAGATACCATTTGCAAAGGAACGTTTTTCAACGCAGATAAAATATTGGCTGCATAGCCATGTGAAGTGCGAGGAAAGAATCCAGCGATGCAAATAATTACTTGTTCTTTTTGTATTTCTACTACACCAAATTTTTTGAGTTCTTCAACAATAGAGGGAAGATGACTAGGATCATCAATTGTTAATGAAACTGCCACCTCTGATGTTGTTATCATATCGATCGGAGTTTTATAGTTCTCGAAAATTTCAAAAATTGATTTTAGAAAACCATAGGCCATTAACATCCTACTAGAATCGATACGGATCATGGTAATATTATCTTTTGCCGCAATAGCTTTTGCTCCTGTATCCGAAGTTCCAGAATTTATAAGTGTTCCTCTGGCATTTGGATCCATCGTATTTTTTATTCGAATCGGGATACCTGCTTGTCGTGCAGGATGAACTGTTCCGGGATGTAGGATCTTAGCACCAAAGTAAGCTAACTCTGCGGCCTCTTGATACGAAAGTATGGGTACAGGTTGTGTATCTGAAATTATTCTTGGATCATTATTATGCATCCCATCAATATCAGTCCAAATCTGGATTTCATCGGCTTGTAAAACTGCGCCTATTATTGCTGCAGAATAATCACTACCACCTCTTTTGAGATTGCTTATTTGTCCATAAAAAGTACTGCAAATAAATCCTTGTGTAATAAAAATGGTATCCCTTAACGTAGGCGTTAAATAAGTATTCAGTGTTTTATTTATACGAACCAAGTCAGGTTCACCATTGATATCAAGATACATAAACTCTAATGCTGGAAGAAGTTGATTTTTCAGTCCGATATCATCAAGGTAATAACTAAAAAGTTGCGTAGAAACTAATTCTCCTTTTGAAAGGAGTATGTTTTCATTTTCAGTTATGAATATTTTATCACCTTTAGTAATTGCTATTAATTCACTTTTTACTTCTAGCAAAAACAAATTCATTTTTACAATGGAAGGTTCACTACTGAGCACTTTTTTACTAAATGTTAGCGCGTCTTCATAAAGCAAATTTATTTCTGATGTAGCACATTCTACATTCTTTTCTTTAAGAAGTTTAGCAATTTGTACAAGCCGATTTGTTGTACCACTTATTGCGGAAAGTATTATTAGTACTCGTCCTTGATTTATAATTAATGATGCAATATTCTGCATACGTTCAGGAGTGCCTAATGAGGTGCCTCCAAATTTTATAACTTTCATAGATTAAATTAACGTATCTATTGTGAAATGAAAACGTAGTTGTAATAGCGTGCAAAAGTAAATCACTCAATTTAAAACATACATGAATGAAATAATTTGAACATATTTGTAACAAATTGTTAAAAATATAACAGATGTCGAATATATCAGAAATGGTCTCCTTGTGGATACGGCGTTCTCCATTTATTGAAGAAGCATTAGACGAAGGATTGATAAATGTATCCTCGCTTGCGAGAAAGATGCAGAAAGAAATTTCAATTCAACTAAAAATGGAAGTGCAAATTGGAGCAATTGTGATGGCAATACAACGACGTAATCCTGGTCCTTATAAAAAAGTGAACAATAAGCTTTTTAAATTCTTTAGTTCACTTGGAGATTTGTCTGTTCGATCAGAAATATCTGAATTTACTTATATGAATTCTAAGACTTTGTTTTTTAAACAAGGCAAGATGCTAGAAGAGTTAGTGAAAACTAGTGGCGTGAGTTTTTGTGCATTCTCTCAAGGCGTTGCTGAAACTACGATCATATTAAGTGATGATTTGGTTGATTACCAAAGAAAAATAATGAAGAGTGAGAAATTGTTAAATACTGTTTCTGGATTAGCTTCTGTTACCATTCGTATGAAGGAAGAAAATATGCATATTTCTGGAATCTATTATTTTATCTTGCAAAGACTTGCTTGGGCAGGAATAAATATCGTTGAAGTAATTTCAACAACGTGTGAATTCACACTTGTGATTAAAGAAAAAGATACAGACTTATGTTTTTCACAATTGCTAAAATTGAAAAGAGATTTTTCTAATAAATAAAAAAAGCCCTGAAGTACGAAGACTTCAGGGCTTTTTTTTAATTGAAATTTTTTATCTCACACGAACATTATCAACACGGAATGTTGTTGTGTTTGTAGTACCATCACCAACATATTTAAAGCCTACGTTTAGTGTTCCAGTAAGTCCTAAACCATTTAACGATATATCACCAGAATTTACCCAAATGTAATTTCCTGTACTTGATCCTGGTAAAGTGCAAGTAAGTTGTTGCCAAGTAGCTGTTGCAGGGTTACCAGTGTAGTTATTCGAAACCCATACTGTTAATCCATTATGCTTATAAAATGAAAGTTCTGATTTGAAACTTAAAGTATCACCTGCAGTAATATTGAATCCAGGTGTTACTAACCAACTTTCCATGTTCGCGAGACCAGATTGGTATGCGGTTACTTCTGCATATTTTTCAGTAGAAAAACTCTTTCCCAACCATTGTTTGGTTCCTATTACTGCCACATCAGTCCAACCAGGAATAGTTATTGGACTGGAAGCTGTAATTGAACTAAAATCTTCGCTAATAACTCCAGGTAACACACCACTTCCATCACCACAATATTTATTAGTCATCATAGAAAGATCTTCCAATCCTCGAATGATGAATTGTCCAGTTGTGTAAACAGAAAATATACCCACAATTGGGCCATTTTTTGATGGTGTAAGTTGTGAAGCGAAACTAGAATATCCACTTGTATAAGCGGCTAAATTCGGAGCGGTAGTATTACATGCTAATAAGTATCTACTTTTTGATAAAAGATTTACGGCGTCTGCATATTGTTGCATTGTATCTGCAGGAGCAAATTGTACATCATTAATTTGTACTAAACGATTTTGCCATTTAAAAAGATCATTTAAATCAGAGATAGTAACAATTGATGGAACTGGTTTAAGACCCCAAACACCAGGGAAAATATGTTTAGGAATTTGTATAGATGGAATTGTTGCAGCAGAAAAAGGAACAGCTGTCATGTCAACGTAACCTCCAATCTGAATTAATCCTTTATATCCACCAATAACTAAGCCTTTCAGTTTTATAAATACTCGGCGTCCAACAGGATAGTTTCTCCAAAATTCTGATTGATCAATACGAATAGCAATACCTGCTGTAGCATCTTCAATGATCATTGTTTTGTAAAGGTTTCCAGATTGATCATCACCAACAACTGTGGCAGCAATAATCCAATCGTTAGAAATGGTAATGTTCCCTGAATGGTTAATAATGGAATCTTGATACATTTTTTTCAATGAATCAATGGTCATGTTAACAGTTAGGTTTGGGTCAGTACCTGTTATCGGTGGCTCATCAAAGGACTCCTTTCGACAAGATGATAATCCAATAGCAAGAACCACTACCGTAAGTATGCTCCATGCTGTTAAATGAAATTTTTTGCTTTGTATCATGGTTATATGTTATTTCTAATTTTAATTAAATCTTAGTGTAAGTCCTACAAAATAGGTTGTGCCAAAAGCATAGAAATACTTAGGCGCATATTTATTAATGTTTTTATCAGTATAGTCGAAACGTTGTTGCTCATATCCACCAGTTCTAAAATCAGTATTATTTAAAAGATTGTTAATGCTAGCATTCAAAACAAGGAACGTTGGACGTTTCCAATTTTTAAGATAGTTGTTTAGTTTCCACGATTTTCCTGCATTAATATCCAAAGTAAATTGGCTACTTAACTTTTCTTGCTCGATAATTCCTTTACGAATTGGATCATCTTCTGCAAGTAAAGCTACGGCTCCAACTGTTCTGCGTGAACGACTAAAGTCAGTATAAATTTTATCAAAATAATTAGCATTAATACCAGCATGCCAAAACTTTTTTGAACGATAATTTAAACCAACAGTACCACTAGTTTGAGGAGTACTTGAAATATAAAAATTCTTAGAATAAACAGTATTATCACCAAGTAAAGCTGTAGAGTTGTCGGCAATAATAATTTCATGCTGACGTGAATTGAAATAATAATCTCCTAATGCAATTCCAGTAGTAGCTGTAAATCCTTTTCCTAAAACTATTTCAGCACCTAACTCAAGGCCTACATAGCGTTTGTCAATATTTGACACTGCATAATTTACAAACGTGCGATAGAATTCATCATAAAAACTTTGTACATCGGTACCATTATTCATCTGCGTAAAGAATCCCGTTAAACGAAACTTTACTCTAGGAGTACGAACATAATATCCCGCTTCAAGCGCTGTAACATTTTCATTATCTATGTTAGCAATTGTTGTATTTTGTGTACGTGGAGATAAAAAGGTATTCTCAAATAATGGTGCTCTAGTTTCGTAAACGCCATTCGCATAGAGATAATTTCTAGTATTTATCTTAAAAGTTAATCCTCCTTTTATAGAGTAATTATTAAATGCTTGTTTTGGGGAATCTCCGAAAGAGTTGTCTTTAAAAATACCGTTTCTGTACAATCCAGTACGATAGAAACTAGTATTACTTAAGTTGCCACCTAGATAAAAATCGATACGATTAAATTTAAACTGCGCTTGAATCCAAAACATCGATTTCTGTAAAGTTGCCATATAATCGTAACCAAATTTATCACCAGTATGAATAATTTCATTTGGATGATTTAAATCGTTTTGCAAGGCATCTAAATCTCCAGGATAAGCTTGCTCCGCATATTGATTGATGTTGGAATAAAAATCACCACCTAACAAATCTTTCACTCGTTTGTAATACTCCGATTGCTGATGCTGATAAGAGAATCCCGTTGTATAAACAATGTGCTCACCAACTGTAGTGTTTTTAACTGTATTGAAAGTAATTCTTTTATTATTTGCAATGCGCTCTTCCAAAACATAAGCACTTTGCTTACCAGTTTGTATGTTTCCCGCACCATCATTAACTGTCATATCCTGACCATTTCGATTAGTAATAATCATTTTATCCCAATTGATTTGGCGTACTGACTCATCATTTCTCCAAGAATTTTCAATAGCAGCAGCGCTTGCAGAATCATCTTGGTAGCTAGGTAAATAGCGGTAATAAACTGGACTAGGGTTTGGCGCATTCAACCAATCCAAACCAGTTGTACTATTTATTCCGTATTGATATCCTAATGAGGTTTCTAAATTTGAATGCTCGTCAATTTTCCACTCATGACTTAAAATAGTAAGTGGCTGCTGTTGATGTCCAACAGATCCATTACGGATCTTGCCATTCTGATATCCCCAATTTGGATTATAATAATGTGTGCCAGCTAAATCATAAGCCTCTTCAACAACAGCAGACGAACGACCATTTTCAGTATTGGCACCTATTTGAGATAAACTAAGCGTACTATTCGGACCGAATTTTTTCTCTACCGACAAAAACCAAGACCACCCATCATAATAAGTACCTTTTACATAGCCTTCTTTAGCCCAGCGACGACTGATAGAACCAGCAAATGCCCACCCACCTTTCATAGTTCCAGTTCCATATGTTGCCATTAATCGGTTATCATAAGAACGATTGGAAGCCGCATAAGATATTTGAAATTGCTTACGCTGACGTGACGCTTTACTATCAATACTTGTAGAACCATTAAGACTACCGTATGTGTAATTTGATGAAGCTAGTCCGTATGTATTCTCACGACTATGAATTACATCGTTTAATCCACCCCAAGTGCTAAATAATGTTCTACCCGATACAAGATCTTCTACTGGAAGTCCGTTCATATATGAAACTTCTTCATTCTCATATCCGCGACGGCGAAAACGTGCTCCGCTGAAATTATAATTTGCAGCAATAGTAAACGGATCCCTTCCTGCTGATAAGACCCCAGAAACACTTTGTGTTCCTTCATCTTTTAATTCAGAGTCGGAAAGTGAAACAGTAGGAATTGACTCATCCGCATCTGTACTTGCATTAAGCGCACGCGTAAGCGACAAATAACCAGCATCAACATTTGCTGAATTGACATTCACATTAAAAACAGCACCATTTATTGCTTCAAATCCATAAGCAACAACTTCAATAGTATAATTCCCAAATGGAACTGAATAAATTGAAAACAGTCCACTTTCGTCGGTTACTGCCGCTAAAGCTGTTCCTTTCAATACAATGGAAGCCCCTGCAATTGGCGATTTAGTTTCATTATCAAGTAAGGACCCTTTTAAGGTGCTTGATTGGGCTGCCGCTATAAACGGAATTAGAAGTATAAGAAGGAAGCCGGTTAGTGTTACACGAAAATTCATAAGCAATGTTTCTGTGTTTTAATTTAAGGATGACAAAGTTACATAATTACTTAAAGCGCAATTGTAATAAAACACAAATTCTCATTATACTTAGGCTTATTCCTCCTAAATTTATTGAAAAAGCGTCTGATTTATAAGATTAGAAACCAATTATGAAGAAATTATAAGAAAAAATTATTTTTTATTGGATTTCCCAAGTTTTCATGGGAGATACTTGAAGGGATATTTTAATGAATTAGGATATTAACTTTGCTTTTGCTTTTAATGTTGTGAACCAATCATAAATCAGTAAATTATTATAAAAATGCTAACACTTCTACTTGTCCGTCATGCAAAATCATTACATGAGTCTTATATTAATAAAGATAGTGAACGTCATTTAGCACCACGAGGATACGAAGATGCTAGTACCTCTGCAGTTTGGTGCAAACAGGAAGGAATCTTACCTAGCTTGATGGTTAGTAGTCATGCAATAAGAGCCTACTCAACTGCCTTAATATTTGCAAATAATTTAGGGTATCACGTTAACGAAATAGTTTTAAAAGCATCAATATATAATGCAGATGTAGAAAAGTTAATGAGCGTAATAAATGAGTTCGACGATAGGTATAAATCAATCATGATGTTTGGGCACAACCCTGGGTTTACCGATCTTTTAAATACACTCTGCGGATCAACAATCTCCGATCTTCCTACTTCATCAGTAGCAATGTTGAAAATTCCAGTAGTATCATGGTCGAAAATTAATCCTAGAAGCGCAAAACTCGAAATATTACACACGAACGAAAAATGATGTCTTTATACTAAAATCAATAAAATTTAATAAACAACTTAGCATTTTATCCAAAAAGCGATCTCTTATTGATTCCATTCGTATGATTAGAACGTTTCCAATGTTAAGTTTTTGTTAGGCATACTTTTGTAACGGTCTTTTCGCAAAATTTGCAAAAAAATAAAATTCGATTTAATATCCACTTAACATTAGCTTTATTCAATTAACACAATTATGGACAAGCACTACAGAAAACAACTAGAACAACAATTAGCTTTGGCAATTGATTATTTCTTGCGTAAAACTGATGAACAGTCGGCGGAAAAAATAACGAAACATATAAAATCTTCCTCTAAGGATCTTGCAAAGAAATTTGTAAAAGCCAAAGAAGCGATTAATAAAAAAAATGCTGTTGCTAAGGAGACTAGTATAAATGCTTCAAAGTCGAATGTTAAAACTGCAACAAAAAAATCGGTATCGCCAAAAACAAAAAGGACTACCACGCGTAAAACAAAAAAAGTTAGTGTTAAAGCGGAAAAAGCTAGTAGTGCAAAAAAAACATCGGCGAAAAAGGTTTCACGGAAATAGTATTCTAAGAATTTTTAATTATGAAGAAGGAAAATGTGTTGCTGATAAACCGTGATATTAGCTGGCTTGCATTTAATGATAGGGTATTGCAAGAAGCGAATGACCCTTCTGTTCCATTATTAGATAGGCTAAAGTTTCTCGGAATTGTTTCAAGTAATCGAGATGAATTTTTTCGTGTACGTGTTGCTTCTCTTAAACGATTAATTCGATTAGGAAAACGCGGCGAAGAAATTTTAGGAGAAAATCCAATTCGATTATTAGAACAAATACAAAAAATAATTTTCAAGCAACAAGATTGTTTTGATGAAAGTTATTTGCAATTATTATCCGAACTAGAACAACAAGGAATATTTATTCTTAATGAAAAACAGTTAACTACCGATCAAGGTGTTTTTGTTCGACACTATTTTCAAGAGAAAGTACAACCAGCATTGGTTCCAATTTTATTAGATAATGTTCGGCAATTTCCTTACTTACGTGATAAAAGTATTTATTTTTTGGTAGTATTGAAACGAAAGAATAATAAATCACGCCATGCGCTAGTGGAAATTCCAACCGATGTAGTTTCTCGATTTCTTGTTTTGCCAACCGATAATAAATATGTTATTCTTCTTGATGATATTATTCGCTATTGCCTAGATGATCTATTCTTTAATTTCGAATACGATCAAATAAATGCTTACACGATTAAGATGACAAGAGATGCTGAGCTGGACATTGAACAAGATGTTACAAAAAGCTTAGTGAAGAAGGTTGCCGAAAGTGTTAAGCGTCGTAAAAAAGGTCAGCCTACAAGATTAATTTACGACGAAGCAATTCCTGAAAGTGAATTAAAATTTATTTTAAATAAAATTAATCTTGGTAAAGAAGGGCAACCTATTGCTGGTGGTCGTTATCACAATTTCGTTGACTTTATTAAATTTCCATCACTTACAAAAGCAGATTTACGTTACAAGCCTTTAGTACAGCTTTCACATCCCGATTTAAAACCTCGAACAAGTGTACTAAAAGTAATTCGTAAGAAAGATATTCTTTTGTCGTTTCCTTATCAAAGTTATCATCACATTATCGATTTACTTCGCGAAGCATCTATCGATCCAAAAGTTAAGAGTATTCAAATAACATTATATCGATTAGGAAATAACTCGAATGTTGTAAATACACTTATCAATGCTATTAAAAATGGAAAGCAAGTAACAGCTGTTGTTGAATTGCAAGCTCGATTTGATGAAGAAGCAAATATTCGGTGGGCAAATAAATTGCACGAGGAAGGTGCTAAAATAATTTATGGTGTACCTGGATTAAAACTGCATTCAAAATTATTTTTAATTACGCGTACTGAACAAGGAAAAGATGTACTTTATGCACATATCGGTACAGGCAATTTCAATGAAGATACTGCTAGACTTTATTGTGATCATAGCTTATTAACTTCCGATAAGCGAATTACTGATGAACTTTTACGGTTATTCCAATTTTATAACGATAACTATAAAACGGGAGCTTATAAAAATTTACTTGTTGCACCATTTTTTATGCGCAAGCGTTTTGTGCATCTGATAAATAAAGAAATTGAGAATGCGAAGGCTGGTAAAACAGCTTGGATGTTTTTAAAGCTGAATAGTCTCACGGATCCAGAGTTGATAAAAAAGTTATACGAAGCAGGTCAAGCAGGAGTCAAAATTAGAATCGTAGTGCGAAGTATTTGTTCTCTCGTGCCAGGTGTTAGTGGACTAAGTGAAAATATTGAAGCTATTAGTATTGTAGATAAATTTTTAGAACATGCTCGTATATTTGTTTTTGCTGGTGATGGTGATCCAAAATATTTTTTATCATCTGGTGATTGGATGGTGCGTAATCTTGATTACCGTTCGGAAGTTGGAGTTCCAATATTAAATGCTGAATTGCAAAAGCAATTGATGGATATTCTCGAAATACAATGGTCGGATAATACTAAGGGTCGTATCATAAACATGAAACAGGATAATAGCTATTCAATTAGAAATACAAAAACCAAATTACGTTCTCAGGATGCTATTTATCAATATCTAAAGAAGTTGAGCGCTACAGATTAAAAATAATTTATTTTGATTCGTTGTTAGTTAAAATTGTTTTACAAAATTCACCATAGAAAAAAACTAAATTTGTCATACGTTTTTTGTAATTTCGTATGCTATCCAAATTACAAAACGTGAGATTCGCAGCTATTGATATTGGTTCTAATGCAGTTCGTTTGTTATTGTGCAATGTGCATGAAACAGAGAATGAAGCATTTTTTAAAAAAGCGGAACTCGTTCGTATGCCAATTCGATTAGGCGAAGATGCATTTCGTTATAAAAAAATATCCGACGAAAAAATTGAACAGCTTGCTAAATCGATGAAAGCATACAAATTGTTGATCGATGTATTTGGTGCTGTCGATTATCATGCGTGTGCAACATCAGCGATGAGGGAAGCAACAAATTCTTCGGAGATTATTCAATACGTTAAAGAGTATAGTGGAATTGAAATTGAATTGATTGATGGAAAAACGGAAGCACAAATAATTTATTCGAATCATATTGCCGAGCACCTTGAGCTTGATAAAGCATATCTCTATATTGATGTTGGTGGAGGAAGTACCGAGCTAACAGTTTTTGCAGATAATCACATTGTAACTTCGCAATCATTCAATATTGGAACAATCCGAATGTTGCATGATCAATTAAGTAAGGAAGTATGGAATGGCTTTAAAGATTGGATTCGAGAAAACACCAAAAATTATACTGACTTAACAGCAATCGGTTCTGGTGGAAATGTAAATAAACTTTTTAAGATGGCTGATCGTAAAGAGAACAAACCAATTTCTCAATTACGTTTACGTGAAATTTACGAGTTCTTAAAACAATATTCTATTGAAGAAAGAATCACTCAGCTCGGATTAAATCCCGATCGTGCCGATGTAATCATGCCCGCAGCAAAAATTTTTCTCTCGATAATGAAAATTGCAACGATCGATAAAATGATCGTTCCTCAAATAGGACTCTCCGATGGAATAATTCATCTTCTCTACGAAAAACATCGCGCCATGCCCGAAATTAATTTCGAAAAAATCTAGATTTTTTTTCACAGATTTCCAATTGAATGGCAAACATAAAAATTCAGGCCTCCCTAAATATGTTCGGGTTTCCAAAATTAATTCTGGCCTCCCCTTCGCCTTCGGACTTTTAATTTACGATATCTAAATGGATTTTATTTCCAAGTGAAAAATTATACATAACCACGTGCGGCTGCGGTCAAGCTAAAATAAATTACCCCGAAGGGGCCACGAGGTGGAAAATTAAGAATTAAAAATTATCCCGAAGGGACCACTATTTGGCGAATTAAGTTGGACAAGAGATATTTGAGTATAACCCAGTAAGTGCAGGGGCGATCCAACGAAAAGTGCGAAGTGATCATTCGTGTACCGATGAAGTGAGATAATAGCAATGCAGATTTGGGCTTTTCTTAATGATGAAAAATAGTTGCACTATGATGAATGATCGCTTGGTTTTCGTTGGTGTGCTTTTCTTTGGTTACTTTCTTTTGCACACCAAAAGAAAGTGACAGAACAAAATAGGATAACGATTATTTATTTTCCACTTATCAAAATCGAAAAACGAAATTAAAAAAACATCTTAAAAACGAAATTCAAAAATATAATCAAGAAATTAAATTGCTTTCACCTCCATCAACGGATGAATAAAATATTTATGCTTCCCAGGAACTTCATAACAGGTAAAATTTTTTCGAAGTCGTTCTCCCTTCACAAAATGTTTACCATTCCGAATTGCAAATGTTGAGTTAAAAGGAATTTCTTCTAAGTGTGTCCAGCCATCTTCTTGCGGATCATATTTCTTTAACGCTTTCATCAAAGAAATATTGGTGCAACTAGAAGCAGATGGATCTTGTAAGTAATGTGCAACAGCATTTGAAACATCATCAGGAAAAATTTTTTGATCAAGAAATGGTTTTAGTAAATACCTGAATTCACTTTTCCATTCATCACCATGTGGGTTCACACGATCGCGATGTTTTAAAAAACAAGTTAGATGTGCTACTTCATGTGTAAAGGTGATGAGAAATGCATATTGATTCAAATCATGATTTATAGTGATGGTATGACTTCTTCCTTCTATCGGCGGACGATAATCACCATATTTTGAAAGACGACTTGGCTTAACACGAACGCTGATACGATACGTACGAATCCAATCGTAGCAGGTGTCAACAGCTCCTTCTGGAATATATTTTAATAAAGCTGTACGAAGTTTTTCTCCCGTTACCATGTTTTACACACTACATTTTTTATCAAACGAATTTATCGCTTGAATTTATATCTAAAAGAAAATAATTTATTTATTCTAAAATTTATTTCAACAATTGAAAAGCTATCAAGCTAGAAACGTACGCCAATACAGCCATATAACTGAATTGGATTATTGGCCATTTCCATCCACCTGTTTCTCGTCGAACAACAGCCATCGTACTCATACATTGCATCGCAAAAGCATAAAATAACATCAACGACCAACCAACCGCAGGTGTATATCTAGGACCACCAGTTTCTGGATTTATTTCTGCCTGCATCTTATCACGAATCGTCATACTTTCACCTTTCTGACCAACACTATAAATTGTACTCATCGTACCAACAAAAACTTCACGAGCAGCGAATGATGTTACAAGTGCAATTCCAATTTTCCAATCAAAGCCCAATGGTTTTATTACAGGCTCTAGCAGATGACCCATCTTACCTGCATACGACGATTCGAGTCGTTGGGCTTGTAAATGATAACTAACATCAGTAGCTAATGATCCTGCAACATCCATCGAGTCTATTTGCGCATTAAGCATATTGTATTTTTCACCTGGTCCACGTGATGATAAGAACCATAAAATAATACTGATCGCGATAATTACTTTTCCTGCATCAAATAAAAATATACGAATCTTTTCTACGATTGCATAAACAATATTCGACCACCGTGGCATTCGATAAACTGGAATCTCCATAATGAAATATGCTTTCTCTTTGGCTTTCACAAACCAATGCATAAATGCTGCTGATCCTATCGCTGCTAAGAAACCAATCAAGTACAATGACATCATCACTAATCCTTGTAAATTAAAAATTCCAAACAACATTTTTTGTGGAATAATTAAAGCAATCAATAAAGTATAAACGGGTAATCGAGCCGAACAACTCATCAATGGAGTTACCATAATGGTGATAATTCTTTCTTTCCAACTTCCAATTGTTCGCGTAGAAAGTATTGCAGGAACCGCACACGCAACACCACTAATTAATGGAATAACTGATCGACCATTTAATCCAAATTTACGCATCAATTTATCCATTAAAAAACTTACTCGTGCCATGTAACCAGTATCTTCCAAGATAGCAATGAACGTAAATAGTAATGCGATTTGTGGAATGAAAATAATGATTCCGCCAATACCAGCAAGTACACCATTAACAATTAAATCATTGAGCACTCCCTTGGGTAAAAGAGTATGTACTTGTCCACTAAAACCTGCAAAGGTTTGATCAATAAAGTTCATTGGAAAACTTGCCAAACTAAAGATAGCTTGAAACATCAAAAATAAAATTCCTAGAAAACAAACATAACCCCAGAAGCGGTGCATTAAAACACGATCGATACGTTTAGTGGAAGAAGGCTTTTGAATTTCTTGGCTCTGAACAGTGCAATCTTTAATAATTTCATGAATAACTTTATAGCGCTCTAATGTTTCAAAGGATTGAATTTTTATTCCTTCAAAGACATAAAGTTTTGTCAAGTCAAGTATTGATTCTTTTTGTTTTGTTGAAATATGAAAATCTTCAAGCGAATCAGCGTGGTGAGCAATTTGTAATGCTGCATAATCACTACGTAAATTCAGTTGTTCACGAATGCCTTTAAATACTTTTGGTGCTAAATCTTTTGTTTCAAAAATATCATGATCAGGAACAGTGAGATTTAACAATAATATTTGACGAAGTTCTTCTAACCCTTCTTCTTTACGTGCATTGATAGGAATTACACGAACACCTAATCGTAATTCGAGATCTTTAATATTGATATCAAGTCCTTGTTCTTTTACAAGGTCCATCATGTTTAATGCAAGTACTGCAGGAATTTTTAAATCAATAACTTGAGATGCTAAAAATAAACTGCGTTTTAAATTTGTTCCATCAGCTATTAAGATGACCATGTCTGGATGATTTTCATCACCCGGATCACATAACACATGAAATGGAATTCTTTCATCAGGTGATTTAGGATACAAACTATAAGTCCCTGGTAAATCAGTAATCTCAAAATTTGTTGGGTCGCCTGTCGCAGAATTATAAATTTTACAACGACCTGTTTTCTTCTCAACAGTTACTCCAGGAAAATTTGCAATCTTTTGGTTGAGACCAGTAAGAATATTGAATAACGTACTTTTTCCGCTGTTAGGATTTCCTACTAGAGAAATTTTTACTTGTTTTTTATTAACGGACCTTGCCGGATTTTCAACTTCTTGTAACAAAACGTCTAATTAGCTAAGAATTCTAACAATTACAGTATCCGCTTCATCAGTTCGAATGCTAAGTACCGAACCAGAAACACTTATCGCCATCGGGCAACCGAGGGGTGCAAAACGATCAACAGTGATCACTTCCCCTGGCAAACAACCCATTTCTAAAAGCTTTTGTTTCATCTGCTCATCAGTAAACGACTCAATAACGCAACTATCCCCTTTGCGGAGATCTGAAAGTCGAATTATTTTGTTTTTCATGATGCCTTATTTAGAATGATTCTAAAAGCGATGCTAAGATATGCAATAGCTTTTGCTACTTGGCACTAATAATTCGATTTTTCGAGATGTATCTAAACATCAATTACTTAATTGTAGATGATATTTCTCAGTAATACAATGGATGCCTCTTAACGTCTTCCGTGTTTAACATTGGTGTGATTAAAATGTGGGCAATTGCATTTTTTCTTGAAAAGTCCGCAGCCCGAACTCAGCATAATTAGTATACCAAAAAGAGCAAGGATTTTTACCATTTTTAACATGCTTCAAAGTTAAGGATAATGGTTGATGAGAAATGGGATATGTTTAATCAATCTTACTGGAAACAAACAATCCAGTAAACTTGAAAGTTTCACCATCAAATAATCCTTTATCACTTAGTTTTAATTGAGGAATCACCAATAACGCCATAAACGATAATGTCATGTACGGAGCACGAAGTTTTGAACCCATCAACTTCGTTTGTTTGTCGATTTTTTCATAGGCATGTCCAATGGTTTCACAATCTTGATCACTCATTAATCCAGCAATGGGTAATGCAATTGACATCTCCAAATCTGCATCTACTAAACTTAATCCTCCAGTATGTTTGATCAATAAATTAACTGCTCGCATTATTGATTCATCATCTGCACCAACTGCAATTATGTTATGCGAATCATGTGCAACACTAGATGCAATAGCACCACGTTTTAATTCAAAATTTTTAATGAATGCAAAGGAGGGCGCCGAATTATTATATCGATTTACAACAACCATCTTTAATAAATCTCTTTCAGCATCAGCAACAGCAAAGTCATTTTCTATTTTCACTTTTTCATGTAATTCACGAGTGATTAACTGTCCATCTAATGCTTCGATTACACGAATGTTTTCTCCATCAGCGCGAAGTTGAAACTCATTAATTATTTTCGACGATGTTTTAAAATTATTTATGATCGCATGCTTTTTAGGCGCTAAAAAACATACACCGTTTTCTGCAACAACTTCACCGTTTATTACAGTCATATTCACATGAAAATCTTTTAAATTATTCACAACGATAAAATCTGCTGGATCATTTGGTTGAAGCAATCCAACATTTAGTTTGTAATGTTTTACGGCATTTACACAAGCAACATTTAATACATCAAATAATTCGTAACCCAAATCAATTGCACGCTTCACATGCGCATTGATATGATTCAATAATAATTCATCTGGATGTTTGTCGTCGCAACAAAACATACACATCGAAGGATGACTTTTTAGTAAAGGATGCAAAGCTTCAAAGTTTCTTGCTGCAGAGCCTTCGCGAATTAAAATTTTCATTCCATGATTCACTTTTTCTAAAGCTTCTTCAAGCGTGAAACATTCATGATCGGTACTTATTCCTGCAGCAATATAATTCGCTGCATCATCTCCTCTTAAACCGGGAGCATGTCCATCAACAGGTTTTCCTAAACGATGTGCTATCGCAATTTTTTTCATCACTTCTGGATCCTTAAAAAGCACACCAGGATAATTCATCATCTCACTCAAATAAACGATGTCATCGCGCATCAACAATTCTTCAACAGCTTTCGAATCTAAAATAGCTCCAGAAGTTTCGAAACTTGTTGCTGGTACACATGAAGGAGCTCCGAAATTAAATTTCAACTTCGCTTCTTTGGCATTTTCTAACATGTAATAAACTCCTTCCATTCCATTCACATTCGCAATTTCATGAGGATCACTTACTGTTGAAACGGTTCCATGTTTTAAAGCAACACGGGCAAACTCATACGGAGTAAGCATCGAACTCTCAATGTGAATATGTGCATCCACAAATCCAGGCATGATAAAAATGTTTGATGGTGCTTCTCCCTCTTCAAAACGCAAAATCCTGCCATCTTTTATAAATAGTGTTCCGGACATAATTTTTCGGTTAAGTACATCTATCACCTGACCACTAATTTGCTGGATGTTGCGCATATTCTAAAATTTTATGCAAAGGTAAAAGGATCGAGGTGAACAAGAAGAAAAAATATAAATGGATTTGTAATCAATATTATTTTTTGCTTACATATATTCTTGAATAATCCTTAAATTTGGCTGATTCAATACAATTAATTCCAATTCAATGAAAACAGGTAAAGTAAAATTCTTCAACGAGGCCAAGGGATATGGTTTTATTCTTGAAGACGAAACAAACAACGAAGTCTTTATTCACCACAGTGGACTAGTCGACAAAGTTCGTGAAAACGATCATGTAAGCTATGATGTTATTGAAGGTAGAAAAGGGATGAACGCTGTAAACGTAACGAAGATTCAATAGTTAATTGCTTCTTCCTAAGGTACGAATCCCGCTTCACATTTTTGGAGCGGGATTTTCGCTTTTAAATGTTATGATTTAAACATCATCACTAATTTTCATAAGCAACTATTTTTTCGGAAAATGCTATCTCTTTCCTTAATACTTTTGCAATGCTAATGCGCTCACAAAATTTCTTCGAATCTTCTATCGAATACCTGAAAGGTGTTGGTCCGCAAAGGGCTGAGGTTTTGCGTTCCGAACTAGGAATTAAAACTTTTGGAGATCTCCTTCGCCATTATCCTTTTCGTTATGTCGATCGTTCAAAATTTTATTCGATAAGCGATATCCGTGAGGATCTTCCCTTCATTCAAATTAAAGGGAAAATTATTCGTATTACTCCTCATGGTGATAAACGTACCACCCGACTTTCTGCCATCTTTACGGATGGAGTTGGGCAACTCGAACTCGTTTGGTTTCAAGGAGTGAAATGGATGAAAGAGAATCTAAAATTAGGCACTGAATATGTCGTTTTTGGAAAGCCTAATCTTTATAATGGTAAGTTTAATATTGTTCATCCGGAAGTAGAAGAAAGTGCGAAACTGGAAGGGCAAAATGGTCCATCATTAGCTGGCGTTTATGCAACTACTGAAAAATGTAAAGCTCGTGGTTTGGATAGTAAAGCAATTTTGAAATTGCAACGAACAATTCTTTCATCGATGCCGATTTCAATTCCTGAAACGCTTTCTTCAACTATTATTCAACAGAAAAAATTGTTGCCAATACGTGAAGCGTTAATCAATATTCATATTCCTTCTGATGACGTTTTACTTTCAGCAGCGACTTATCGTTTGAAGTTTGAAGAATTATTTTATATCCAATTGCGATTGTTAAAAGCAAAAGCTATTCGAACAGATCAATACAAGGGAATGTTGATTAATAAAATTGGTGAACGCTTTAATGAGTTCTATCATCAACATCTTCCATTCGAATTAACGAATGCACAGAAAAGAGTTTTGAAAGAAATTCGTGCGGATATGGGTACTGGCAAACAAATGAATCGTTTACTTCAAGGTGATGTTGGAAGTGGTAAAACGATGGTAGCATTGTTAAGTATGTTGATGGTACTTGATAATGGATACCAAGCATGTTTGATGGCTCCAACAGAAATTTTAGCGAGTCAACATTTTCAATCGATAGCAGAACAACTGCAAAATATGGATTTGAAAATTGGATTGCTTACTGGCAGTACAAAAAAATCTCATCGTGATTTTTTATTGGAAGAATTAAAAAATGGAAATCTTCAAATTTTAATCGGTACACATGCTTTGATTGAAGATCGGGTGCAGTTTAAAAATTTAGGTTTAGTGGTGATAGATGAACAACATCGTTTTGGTGTTGAGCAACGCGCAAAGCTGTGGATGAAAGATGCAGAGGTTCCGCACGTATTGGTAATGACTGCTACACCAATTCCACGAACATTAGCAATGACGTTGTATGGAGATTTGGATACATCAATTATTGATGAATTACCTCCTGGAAGAAAACCAATAAAAACAATTCATCGCAACGAATCGAATCGTTTAGGTGTATTTGGTTTTATGAAAGAAGAGATTGCAAAAGGCCGACAGATTTATGTTGTGTACCCATTGATTGAAGAATCAGAAAAGTTGGATTATACAAATCTGATGTATGGATTTGAATCTATTTGCAGAGAGTTTCCGATGCCGCAGTATTATGTGAGTATCGTTCATGGTAGGATGAAACCTTCAGAGAAAAATGCAGAGATGAATCGATTCAAAGAACATCAAACACATATCATGGTTGCAACAACAGTAATTGAAGTTGGTGTAAATATTCCGAATGCATCTGTGATGGTAATTGAAAGTGCTGAACGTTTTGGATTATCGCAATTGCATCAGCTTCGTGGTAGGGTAGGTCGTGGTGCTGAACAAAGTTTTTGTGTGTTGATGACCGGAAGTAAGTTAAGTAATGATGCTCGCTTACGAATGAAAACAATGTGTGATACCAATGATGGTTTTGTGATTGCGGAAACGGATTTAAAACTCAGAGGACCTGGCGACATTGCAGGAACACAACAATCAGGAGTAGTGAATTTACATATCGCTGATCTTGTAAAAGATGTAGCAATCATGGAAGAGGTAAGAATCATCGCCTCAGAAATTCTTCAAAAAGATCATCAACTTATTTTACCAGAACATCAAGTTTTCAATGAACAACTTTCGATTTTACAGAATGATAAAAGTTATTATAGTAGAGTGAGCTGAAAAATAATTCTGAATTCAGATCCGAAGAGATTAAATAAATCAAAAATTAATGAAAAGCTCGAATTACTAAGAAATGGAAAAGTGAATAATATTAAATGGCTCAAAATGAAATCTATTTTTTATATAATATTTTCGATTTTATCATTCGTTATTTTGCTATTTCTGGTAAAGTTTTTAATTCGCAATACACATTAAGTGCTAGTCTATTTTATTCCTTTTCATTGCCCATGGTTTAAACCATGGGCGATAAAAAGGAATTATTATATTCACTCAAACCATCAATGCGAAAGATTATTTTTTAACAAGCTCGTAATTCGTAATTTTTAATTCATTAAAATCCCAATAGCATTGTCATACGCATCTTTAAATTCACCAACAGTTCCGTAATTTGTTTCATCAATTATGATTTGATCACTAGCTACTTCACCAAGATTTATAAAATCAATTTCGCTATCAGCAACAAGTTCAACGAATGCATCTAATTTGTCAGCATTAACACTTACTAAAATTCTGCTTTGAGATTCTCCAAAAAGAAATGCATCCTTACGAAGATCCTCATCCGTTTCAATTTTAAATCCTAATCCATTTGGAAGAGCAGATTCTAAAAGTGTAATGAATAATCCCCCATCTGAAACATCATGAGCACTTTCAATTAGCCCTTTTGCAATTAAATTCTTCACTAATTGTTGAACATGTAGTTCTTCTTTTAAATCAAGAAAAGGCGCTGGAGAATTTTTTATCTTGCAATAAGAATATAAATATTCAGAAGAGTTGATATCGTTTCTCGCTGTTCCCAATAAAAATAAAGTATCGCATTCTTGTTTGAAATCAAGCGTCATTATTTTTTTCTTATCAGCAACAATTCCTAGCATTCCTATTGTGGGAGTAGGAAATACTGGAACTTCACCTTGTTCATTTTTTGATTGATTGTAAAAACTAACGTTACCACCTGTAACTGGTGTTTCAAAAGCTAAACATGCGCTACTCATTCCTTTTATTGAATGAACAAATTGCCAATACACTTCAGGATTATAAGGATTTCCAAAATTCAAACAATTTGTAACTGCCGAAGGAGTTCCACCCGCACAAATAATATTTCTTGCCGCTTCAGCAACAGCAATTGCGCAACCTGTTTCAGGATCTGCATAAACATATCTTGGATTGCAATCTGTAGTTAATGCTAAAGCTTTTTTTGTTCCACGAACTTCAACTACCGCAGCATCCGAAGGACGATTTGTTGTTAAATTAATTGTTCCTACCATCGAATCATATTGGTTTGTCACCCAACGTTTAGAAGCAATATTCGGATGACTCGCCAAATGCATCATCACCGCTTTTAAGTCTTGTGGTTCTTGGACAGTATCAATTTTAAAGGCTTTATTTTTTGCGATGTAAGTAGGCTCTTTATATTCACGTTGATAAATTGGAGCACCACCACCAAGAACTAAATCATCAGAAGGGATATCAGCTAATAATTCTTCATGCATATAAAAATGCAATCGATCACCTTTTGTTACTTCACCAATTTCTGTACAATTTAAATCCCATTTTTCGAATACTTTTCTCACCAAATCTTCTTCACCTTTCTTTACCACAACAAGCATTCGTTCTTGTGATTCACTCAACAAAATTTCCCAACCTTTCATATTCGACTGACGCGTTGGAACCTTATCTAAGTAAATACGCATTCCATGTTTACCTTTCGCCGACATTTCACTTGTTGAACAAATAATTCCTGCCGCACCCATGTCTTGCATCCCGATAACGGCTCCAGTTTTTATAACTTCAAGAGTTGCTTCTAGTAATAATTTTTCCATAAAAGGATCACCAACTTGAACTGATGGTAAATCTTCGTGTGAGTCTTCGTGCAAATCACCAGAGGCAAATGTAGCTCCATGAATTCCATCTTTACCAGTTGATGAACCAACAATAAAAACAGTATTTCCTTCACCATATGATGTTGCAGAAACTGTTTCTCCAACTTTTACAATGCCAACCGACATTGCATTCACCAAAATATTTACGTTATAACAATCATCAAAAAATACTTCACCACCAACTGTTGGAATTCCAAATGCATTACCATAATCACCAATTCCTTTTACAACTCCACGCATCAACCATTTTGTTTTTTCTAAAGAGGGATTACCAAAGCGTAAAGAATTTAATTGTGCAATCGGTCGTGCACCCATTGTAAAAATATCACGGTTAATTCCACCAACACCAGTAGCTGCACCTTGGTACGGCTCAATAGCAGAAGGATGATTATGCGACTCAATTTTAAATGCACAAGCTAATCCATCGCCAATAGCCACTAAGCCCGCATTTTCTTCGCCAGCTTTCGCTAACATGTGAGGGCCGTCTTTCGGAAGTGTCTTCAACCACGTAATCGAATTTTTATACGAACAATGCTCCGACCACATCACCGAAAAAATACTTAATTCAGTAAAGTTTGGAGTCCGGCCAAGTATGGTTTTAATTTTTTCAAATTCTTCTGGCAATAATCCGAGTTTACTTGCTGTTTCAATCGTGATTTGCTCTTCCGTAGCAGTTGACATGGAAATGTTTTTTTGAGTAGTTAAAGATTGCAGCGAAGTTAAAGATTCTTAACTCACGTCTTTTTATACCTTTGGCAAAATGTTGGAAATTTTATTGTCATTTATTTATATCCTTATTTTCCTGATAATCATAGGGAAAATGTCTTTTTTTAAGATGGAAAAGGTGAGTGCTAAAACTTTTCAGCTACTTTTTTTGATAAAGATAGGAGCGGCTGTGCTCCTTTATATGATTTATACGCGCTTTTATCCAGATCGCGAACATGCAGATATCTTCAAATATTATGATGATTCTGCAATTATTTACAATGCAGCTTTTAGCCATCCATTAGATTTTATTAGGATGTTTACTGGACTTACTGCGAATTCAAGTGACTTATGGCATTACTATGATGCGATGCACAATTGGTTTAATAGCGAAATGATTTTTAATGATAGTCGTACGATGATTCGATTGAATACGCTGTTACGCTTTTTCTCTTTCGGAACGTATTTTCCCCATGCAATAATTATGAGTTTTCTAGCAATGATGGGTCTGACGGGAATATTTAAAGTCTTTATTGCTGTTTTACCTAGGAGAGAATTCTTTATGTCAATATTAGTTTATCTCTTACCTTCAACTTTATTATGGAGCTCAGGAATGATTAAAGAAGCATTCTTAATTTTTTCTATTGGAATGCTAATTTATTGTATTCACATTTATTTGGCAGATAGAAAATTGAATGCAATAAGAATTGCAGGAACATTCTTTTTTGGATTTTCTTTGTTGTGCATAAAATCCTATGTTTTATTTGCAATAATACCAGGAATTGTAACTTGGATTATTTGCGAAAAATGGCGTGTAAAAAAGGTAGCTACAGCTTTAATAGTTCATGGAAGTTATTTATTGATATTATTTAATGTGGCATTTATTTTTACACATCATTCTGTGCCAGTATTGTTAAGTACAAAGCAAAATGAATTTTATCTTGTTGCAATAAAAGAGCAAGCAAAGAGTATGATTCATTTAAATCAAATGGATGGAACAATTAGCTCTTTAATAAAGAATATTCCTGGTGCATTTGCTATTACTTTATTTCGACCATATATAGGGGAGTCAAAAAATCCATTGATACTTATTGCTGCATTTGAGAATGCATTCATTTTATTATTTCTAATTATTTGTATTTTGGGATTGCGAAAAAATTGGAATTATAAGATGCCTTCTGTATTTTATTTATGTCTATATTTCAGTATTATTATCTTTGTTTTGATTGGATTGGTAACACCGATTTTAGGCGCAATTGTTAGGTATAAAGTTCCCGCATTAACCTTTCTGTTATTTGCATTTTTCTGTCTAACGAAAAGTAAATGGGTGAATTATTGTCCTGAAAAACTTAACGGAATTTTATTTTTTCAATAGATATGATTGCATCAATTTACATAATTGTTATTTGCTTGATGATTTATAGATTCAGAAAATTACATCTAAATGCAATTTCAGAATTCATTCCAATATCTTATTTCATTATAAAATGCGTTTGCGGAATAGGTGTATGGATTTTGTATCGTGATTATTTTAAAAATGGCGATATGCTTGGATACATGAAAGAGACAGAAATCATGTATCAGCTATTTAAACAATCTCCCACTGATTTTTTACAATCGACATTAGGCCTAGGGCAATTAGATTTACTAAAAAATATTGAGCATTGGAATGCAGAAACTTATAACCCAATCTTTAACGATAATAAGAGTTTTTTAATCTTCAATTTGGTGATTCGATTCCTGTCATTTGGCAATGTTTATGCTCAAATCGTTTGGATAAACTTTGCATCCTATATCGGTTTGTTAAGCTTATATAAATGTTTTAATGAAAATTCATTTACGACTGAAACGAAGCAAAAAAAACCCACTGATTTTGATTATTTAAGGTTTATTCCATTCGTTTTACCTAGCGTTTTAATTTTTGGTTCAGCTTTACTTAAAGAATCACTCTTGCTTTTTGCGTTTGGACTATTTGTTCGAAGAACGCAACTTGCTTTTAGTTTTTCGAACAACAAAAATTATTTGTACTTCCTCATTTCCTTAATTTTTTTATTATTTATAAAACCTTATTTGTTACTCATTCTTCTTTCTGGAATTTTTGCTTTGTTTTTTCACAAGAAAATGCCATCAGTAAATGTTAAGTTAATTTTCATTTCGATTTACTGTGGAGGATTGCTCGAATTACTTTTAGCAGGAAAATTCTTTCCGCAATTTGACCTTCCAACATATCTTTTCGGACAACGATTAAATTTAATGAGGAACGCAATTATGAGTGCTTCCAATAATTTAATTAATCCTATCTCCTTCGCACCTGAAACATTTTCATTTCTGCGTCATGTACCGCAAGCAATAATTTCAGCATTTACACGCCCGTTTCCCAATGAAATTGAACAATGGTGGATGACCCCAATAAGTTTTGATTCAATAATTGTAGCAACTCTTATAATATACTTAATTTTCAAAAGAAAAACACTCCGAATTCTTCATTCACCATTTGCGTTACTAATGTTTTTTTCGTCTTTGGTATTATTGATGTTGATCGGTTTTACAATTCCTGTTATTGGAAATCTTGTACGATTTAAAATGCCAGCCATGTTGATGTTAGCCTTATCTATGACTAGTTTCAAATTGAATAAATCTAACTTGTTCCAAACGTAATTTAATTACTTTTTAAATGGAAGCCACTTTAAATAAAAATTGAGAGATTTGCCACGTATTATTTCTTTCACTACATTAGCCTTCCTATGAATCTATTCCGTAAGAAAAGCGTTCACCAGATCTTAAAGCAAATTGCAGATGGAAATAACGGTGAACATGGTGCTTTAAAAAAACATTTGGGTGTTCGTGATTTAACAGCATTTGGTATTGCTGCAATTATTGGCGCTGGTATTTTTAGTACTATCGGTCAGGCGAGTGCTGATGGTGGACCAGGAGTGGTTTTCCTTTTTCTGTTCACAGCTATTGCCTGCGGATTTGCAGCTTTTTGTTATGCCGAATTTTCAAGCTTAGTACCCGTTTCGGGTTCTGCATATACCTACTCTTATGTGGCCTTCGGTGAACTCTTCGCATGGATTATCGGTTGGGCTTTAATAATGGAATACGCAATCGGAAATATCGTTGTTGCGATTTCATGGTCTGGTTATTTCTCAACGCTTCTCACTCATATTCGAATACCAGCATTAGGATTTCCAAATGGAATCGATCTTCCTGCATGGTCAGGTATAGATTATTTTTCTGCTAAGAGAGCTTTCTTCGCTTCTCAACAAATTGGTGCTGATCCGAAAATTCTAATTAGTGAAGCTTATCAAGCATGGATAACAGCCCCAATGATCGCAGGAATAAAAATGATAATGGACATTCCTGCATTAGTTATCAATGTACTGATCACTTGGCTTGTTTATCGCGGAATTAAAGAAACACGAAATGCAAGTAATATCATGGTTGCAATAAAAATGGTGGTGGTAGTTTTGGTAATTATCCTTGGTTTCTTTTATGTGAATCCTGTTAACTGGGCTCCATTTATGCCCGAAGGAATTGGAGGGGTACTCGCTGGTGTTTCCGCAGTGTTCTTTGCTTATATTGGTTTTGATGCCATCTCAACTACTGCCGAAGAATGCCACAATCCTCAACGCGATTTGCCTCGAGGAATGATGTATTCCATTATCATCTGCACAGTATTATATATTTTAATTGCACTTGTTCTAACAGGGATGGTGAACTATAAAGAATTACGAGTTGATGATCCTCTTGCGTTTGTATTTTCTCGAATTGGCTTAACATGGATTAGCGGCGTAATTTCCGTAAGCGCAGTTGTTGCAATGGCAAGTGTTTTACTAGTATTCCAACTAGGTCAACCACGAATTTGGATGAGCATGAGTCGTGATGGATTATTGCCTAAAGCATTTTCTCGCGTACATCCAAAATTCGGAACACCAAGTTTTGCAACAATTGTTACTGGATTATTAGTAGGAATTCCTATTTTCTTTATTGATATGGATACGGTTGTCGATCTTTGCTCTATCGGAACTTTATTTGCATTTATTTTAGTTTGTGGTGGTGTACTAATGTTGCAAAATCAAACAGACCTTCCTCGTAAATTTAAAGTTCCTTACCTCAATGGTAAGTTCATTGTGCCAATAAGTTTTCTTTTCATTCTTGCGTATGTTGGATTTTATCAACAAACATGGGCCTATGAAAATGTAAATCCATTTACAAAACTGGATGCTATTCCAATGTTTATTTTCTTTATCGTTTATGGAGTTTTATCATGGTTTAGTATGAAACGAAATCTTTCTGTAATTCCAGTATTCGGAATATTAACTTGCTTATATCTCATGGCACAAATACGTGTTCATAATTGGATTGGATTTACAATCTGGCTCTTAGTAGGTTTAGTTATTTATTTTTCTTTTGGATACAAAAACAGTAAATTAAATCACTCATCAATAAAATAATATTTGTAAAAATGCCAATTGCTTTAATTACAGGTGCCAGTTCAGGATTCGGAAGAGCTATCGCACTTAAATTCGCTGAACATGGTTATGATCTAATCATTACTGGAAGACGAAAAGAACGTCTTAATGAATTAGAAGAAATTATTCGTAGCACCTATGAAACGCGTGTATATTCTATCGTATTTGACGTAAGGGATTCCGATGCAGTCGCAACAGAATTAAATGCTATTCCTCATGATTGGAAATTAATTGATGTATTAGTAAATAATGCAGGATTAGCCCAAGGATTTTCTACTATTCAAGAAGGAAATATAGAAGATTGGGATGTAATGATTGATACCAATATAAAAGGTTTATTATACGTTAGTAGAATTGTATTACCATGGCTGATACAACAAGGAAAAGGTCATGTGATTAATATGAGTTCTATTGCTGGTAAGGAAGCATACTCAAAAGGAAATGTTTATTGCGCAACGAAACATGCTGTTGATGCAATTTCGAAATCAATGCGGATTGATATGTTGCCACACGGTATTCGCGTTACAGCAATTAATCCAGGCGCTGCAGAAACAGAATTTTCTTTAGTAAGATACAAAGGCGACGCAGAACGCGCAGCACAAACCTATAAAGGATTCAAACCATTAGTCGCCGAAGATATTGCAGAAGTAGTTTATTTTGCTGCAAGCCGACCACCACACGTTGTGTTAAATGACATTACTATCACACCGATCGCACAAGCTTCTCCAGCATATTTTCACAAAGAAATTATTTAAGTTTTTCAAATTAATTTTATGAAAAATTATTTACATTTTATAAGAGAAGTGAGATTCATCCTTGGTTCTCTATGTATCTTTTGTTTTGGATTCTATTCATGCAAATCAACAGTTGATGCTGATACAGTTTATTTCAATGGAAAAGTGTATACTGTTGATAGTGTTTTCTCTGTTACACAAGCATTCGCTGTAAAAGATGGAAAAATAATCGCAACTGGAACCAATGAAGAAATTCTAAAATTATATTACAAGTCTAAAATTGATCTAAAGCAAAAATTTGTTTACCCAGGATTTATAGATGCACATTGTCATTTTTATGGATATGCAATTGATCTACAAAAAACATGGCTTATTGGAACAAAATCTTTCAATGAAATTATTGATACACTTTCAAAATATAAAGAGCGTCGTTTTATGGGATGGATCTTTGCAAGAGGATGGGATCAAAATGATTGGACTATAAAACAATATCCAACTAAAGATAAATTAGATAGTCTCTTTCCAAACGTCCCTGTCTTTTTGATGCGTATTGATGGTCATGCAGCGATATGTAATCAAAAAGCACTCGACATTGCAGGAGTAACAATCACCACTAAAATTTCTGGCGGTGAAATTATTAAAGTACAAAACAAATTAACAGGACTACTTATTGATAATGCTGTGGATCTTGTTAAGAATAAAATTCCTGAACCTACATTAGCAAATGAAACTGCTTCTTTGATGAATGCACAAAAAAATTGTTTTGCTGTAGGATTAACTACCGTTGATGATGCAGGCCTAGATTACAAGGTGATTCATAGAATTGATTCTCTGCAAAAAATAGGTCAGCTGAAGATGAGAATTTATGCAATGGTTTTGTATGATTCAATAAATTTTGAACATTATAAGAGTGTCGGAAAACTCAAAACAGATTTTTTAAATGTACGTTCATTTAAATTATATGCTGATGGTGCTTTAGGCTCTCGTGGCGCATGCTTGTTACAAACCTACACAGATATGCCTTCGCATTATGGTTTTTTATTGAAAGCAATTGATTCAATTAAAATTGTCGCTTCCGATGCATATCAAATAGGGTTTCAATTAAACACACATTGTATTGGTGATTCTGCAAATCGATTGATGTTAAATATTTATGCCGACCAATTAAAAGTCAAAAATAATTTGCGATGGCGAATTGAACATGCTCAAGTTGTTGATGCTTCTGATATGCATTTGTTTGGTGATTATTCTATCATTCCTTCGGTACAACCTACTCATGCTACTAGCGATATGTATTGGGCAGAAGATCGACTCGGATCATCTCGTATAAAAAATGCGTATCAATACCAGTCATTGTTAAAACAAAATGGAATGCTCGCTGATGGTAGTGATTATCCCGTTGAAGATATAAATCCTCTTTATGGATTTTATGCCGCTGTTTCTCGTAAAGATCAAAAACAATTTCCAACAAATGGTTTTCAAAAAGAGAATGCACTTAGTCGTGAACAAGCGCTAAGAGCTATGACAATATGGGCAGCATATAGTAATTTTGAAGAGTATGAAAAAGGAAGTATCGAGAAAGGAAAGTTCGCCGATTTTGTTGTTCTTGAAAAAGATTTAATGCAAGCTAACGAAAATAATTTGTATTCCATCAAAGTACTTCAAACGTATGTTGCAGGGGAAAGAGTGCATTGAAAAGTTATTTACTAGGCATCTCCTGAATCTTTTCTCGAAGCAATGAAGCTTGTTTTAAATCTGCACCTACTTTAGTTCCTAACTCCAAAGCATGATTGATAGTTTTTAATGCCTCATCTTTCTTACCCAATTTATATAGGATGCTTGCATAAGTGCTATTGTATTTGAAATTATCAACCATCGCAACACATTTTTTCGACCATCCTTCACATTGTTCAAGAATTGCGGTTCCTTGTCCTCTTTCATAAAGTGTAAACACTACTTCATTCATCCTTCGATGATCAGTTTTACAATATGTCTCTACAAAAGATGGGGCTAATTTCTGATACTCTTCCCACTCTGATTTTAATTTGTACTTGCTTATTGTTGCGTATGCAATTATTTTCGGCGCTAAATCAAATTTAGAAACTTCAAGTTTTTGCAACATCGAATTATAAGTTAATGTATCAAGCTTTTGAACTAGCGTCATTAAGGATCCATTGAAGTTCAAAAGAATTCTATTGTCAACACTATCAGCAGTATATTTAAGAGCAAAATCATTTCTCCTTTGCATGAATCTAGTCATGGCAGGCATATCAACTTCGCGTAAAAATTCATTAATGATTCTCCATGTGTTTACACTCGTAAAAGAAGAATCAGGAATGCGCATTAAATAATTATTTATCGTTGGCTGATATTCTATCGCTCCACCCGATAATAATCGAAAATAAATCGGTGCTTCATCATCACTCAATTTGCCCGTTTTATATTTTACTTCATACGTTTGAAATCTTTTTAATGGGTCTAAAGCATCTTTCCCTACTTGTAAAAAAGAATACTTCTGCTTTTGACCAGCTACTCGATGTAATACTTCACCAGTAGAATCATAAAATACTAATTGTGGAAAGCTTGAAGCACGCAACCTTTTGTTTAAATCTTTTCCTTCTTTTTCTAAATCTAACTTTATAGAGATAAAATTTTTGTTGTAAAATTCTCCCACTTCTTTATCAGTATAAATGCTGTCTTTCATAAATTCACAAAAGTGACACCACGAAGCAAAACCATGAACAAATACCGGTAAATGTTCCACTTTTGATTGTGCTATTGCTTGATCAAATGTAAGCTCACGAAAATTAATCCCCTGATTTTTTTCAGATTGTGCTTGCGAAAATAAAAAACTAAATACGAATAATAACGATAGAAGAATTATTTTTTTCATTGATTATATTGATTAATGGTAAAATTAAAAAATTGGTTTACAATTTCCATGAATTGGTAATGAATCAAGGAGCATAATTAGATCTTACTAGGCAATAAGGTAATGACCATTCGATTTTATAAATTACTATTTCGTTATTGCAAGTAATTAATTGTCCTACTTTATTTCGTTTCAAAATTACTGCTTCACCTCGATTTATAGCATTGATTACTTCTCTTTGAATAAATTGATTTTCTTTTTCAAGTAAAGATTTTCCAATTCGTATTCCAACTTCATTATTATTTAAATCCATGATTCCTGATATGGAGTCAGGTATTACACCTTCTTCAACTTTTACTCGTAAAAATGAATAGTAATTTCCTTTTTCATGAGCCTTTCCTAAACTCCTAGCTTTCTTTTCGCCAATCCCTTCAGTAAGTTTAGCCATCCAATATAAATGACGAAAAGCATCTACTTTTCCACCTGAGGGATATTGATCTAAGAGATTGTCGAGAAGTATTTTGTTAGTATATTCTTTTACTTCTTTCGTAATTCTAAATGCCTTTTTAGCAACAAATAAATGACATACCACCCATTTCTTTTCAGAACAACTTAACGAATTAAATCCTTTAATAATATTCTGACAACTTGCTTTCGAAAACCCCAAAAGCACTAGAAAAAAAACCATGGTCCTTATAAATTTCATTTGCCAGTATAAAGTGATAATGCTTTCGCAAGCGAGAAACAGAAAAATTGTAATTGTTCCTGTTGGTTATCCGTTTCACCTGCTAAACTTGTTCTGAATCGATCCCAAAAGAATTCAGGAGCATCAAGCGTTGGAATGCAGTAATATTCTGGAGCACCGCGAAGTTTAGTATAAATCATGATGATGGCACATGGTTTCTGTTCGCCAGGACGAAATAATCCCTTGAAGGAAGCCTTTCGCTCAGCATATTCGTACTCAGCTAATGGATTAACTTTATAACCTTGTTTAATCTCAACGCCCATCTGTAAAAACATTTTATATCCTACTAATCCCATCGTATATTCTTCGTCGGTTGTTGGTGCGATCGTTTGAGCATGAGTTATCGAAATAAAACAACACATCAATGCAAGTAATAGTATTTTCTTCATAAGTTAAGTAGTTTAGTGAGTTCGCAATTTGTATCAGTTATTAATCGAGGTCAAAAATAATCAAGTCTTCATTTAAAATTGTACTATTTCTGTATTTTCGAAAAGTTAAAATTATATGTTTTAATCATGTCAACAAAATCTGTAGAGTTAGCCCGTTCGGGTAAGCTAGTCGTCGAAAAAAAATATGGACTCTCTTACGATGAGTTTGCAAAAGATCATTTGTTTGCGAATTACCCTGTTGTGATTGGCGATGCATGTGAAAATTGGCCTGCAAAAGATAAATTTACTCCTGAATTTTTTAGAGAAAATTATGGCCATCGTGATGTAAAGGTGCAAGGGAAATGGTATAAGCTCAGTGAATACATCGACTTAATGTTAACAGGTACTGAAGAAAATCCAGCACCATATCCTTGCAAATTGCAAATTGATCGCGATTATCCCGAATTAGTTAAAGATGTTAGTCCTCGCTTGAAATATGCAACTCCAGATCGAGCATACAGTAAATTACTTCCTTCACAATTTTTAGGAGGTGCTGATATGCTTGAAATTTTCTTTGGAAGTCCAGGTGGGCAGTTCCCATACTTACATTATGATTACATGTGTTTACATGCATACATCACGCAGGTTTATGGACAAAAGGAATTTACTGTAATTCCTCCAAATCAAACTGAATTTGTTTATCCTAATCCTGAAAATCCATGGGTTTCAATGATCGATGATCAGATAAATCCTGATTTAAAAAAGTTTCCTCTCTGGGCAAAAGCAACTCTATTAAAATTTGTTGTAGGTCCAGGTGAAACATTATTTATTCCTTGCGGATGGTGGCATACTGCACATTCTGTTACACCAACAATTTCTGTAGCACTTGATTGTTTAAATGATTCTAACTGGAAGAATTTTATTGGTGAAGTAGATATTATGATGAGCCGTCAGAAACCATTAAAAGCTAAAGTTGCAAAAGCATATTTACAAGTTGTTGGTGCAATATTGAAAACTACCGAAGCAATGAATATTAATTTGTAGTCTTAGCTTTACTCCAAGGTTTTATTTGCCAATGAATATTTCCTGTGCAGATATGATTCTGTACTTCATCGTAAACTTCAACTATATAACGACGAAATGTAGCATCGTTACTTTTTAACTCTTCTCGAATTAGTAAAGCTTCATTTTTAGGTAAACTGAAAGTTGTAAATGCATTCATTTTTGCTTGGTAATGATAGGTCATTTGAATTTCTTTTAAAATAATTCGATATACCTTCGATGATAATTCTCGAGCTAAACTTAACCCACTAATATATTCGCAAACTGTTGCTAATGCACAAGCATGAATCCCATTAACATGATTTTTATTTTTTCGAATGTATGGAACTTTTATTTTTAAAGATGTATTTGTAATTTCACTAATCTTAAATTTATGAGGACTATTAAAAGGTATTAATTTCCACAAACCGATATTCATTAATCTACGATAAATTCCTGAAGATTGTGATTTATTTAAAATATTTCCAAGTTCCATAATGCTTATTAGTTGAAGTTATTTGATAATGCTTTCCAAGCTTGATTTAATTCTTCTTCAAGATGTGATATAATTGTTTCGCATGGAAGTATATCATGAATGAGTTCTACCGTTTGACCTGCGCACCAGAGGTTATTATAATTTCCCGGCTTCACCGCTTCTTCCAATTTTTTCATTCCTTGTACTTGAATAAGCATTTTAAAATATTTTTTAGTAGTGCTATTAGTACTCATCCATTTCTCAAACCAATTTTGTTTGGTGCCAATTTTTTTTGCATATGGTGTATTGATAATCGTACATGGAGTTCCTGACAGCCGATCAGTAAGTACGATGTCTTCCATTCCAGAATCTAACACAGCTTGTTTATACTCTTGTGAAACTTGTGCTTCGGCAGAAGCAATAAATCGTGTTCCAATACTTACCCCTGCTGCATTAAGTGCAAGCATTGATAGTATGCCTTCGCCAGTTGCAACTCCTCCAGCTGCAATTACTGGAATGCCAGGAAATTTTTTTCGTAATGCTGGAACTAAAATCATATTTGGATATGGACCAGCATGCCCACCCGCACCTAAGCCAACTGCAATAAAACCATCACATCCTAATGATGCACATTTTTCCGCGTGTTCAAGATTCGTAACGTCACAAAAAACTTTCCCTCCATACGCATGTGCTTGAGCAATCACCTCTTTGGGATTTCCTAAGCTAGTAATAATCAATGGAACCTTTGCTTTTACACAAGCTTCTAAATGTTTTTTATAAAGTGGATTTGTTTGTTGTACAATTAGATTTACGCCAAAATCACCAGTGCATTTATGATGGTCACGATAGTCATTTAGTTTTTGCAAAATACTTTGCATCTCACCTTCTTTACGATAATTTAACGAGGGAAAAGTTCCCATTATTCCGTTTTGCATCGCAGCTTGAATCATCGCTTCATTCGATACTAAAAACATTGGAGCCATGATAATTGGCAACCTTAACTTGAACATTTCGGTTAATGCTGTTTGCATATTTCTTACTTATTTTCTGCTAATTAAATGATAAACTTCCTATCCAAACTAAAGGAGAATTTTGCTGAATATTAGTCAATCTAAATACAAGTATTATATTTGACATAAAGCTAAGCAATTCATTTACGATGAACGTTACCCGATTGTTCGATCTTCTCGATCATTACCGCGAAAATTATCCTGATAAGACAGATGCCTTTGCCAATAAGATCAATGGTGAATGGAAATCCTATTCTGCTAAATATTTTATTGAGCAAACAGAACTAGTAAGTTATGGACTAATTGCTATAGGTCTTGAAAAAGGACAAACTATTGCAACGCTAAGTAATAATCGCCCTGAATGGAATTTTCTTGATCTCGGTATGATGCAAGTAGGAGGTATTCACGTGCCAATATATCCAACCATCGCGGAAGCTGATTTGAAATTTATTCTTGAAGATGCTGAAGTGAAATATATTTTTGTTTCAGATGAAATTTTATGGAATAAAGTGAATACTGTTGCAAAAGATTTGCCTAATGTTAAAGGTGTTTTTTCTTTTGATGTTTTACCAGAGAAAGCAAATTGGTCGGAAATTTTAGAGAAGGGAAAACAAGCACCTGCTCCTGATAAAGTTGCAAGCATAAGAGCTGGAATCGGTGCAAACGATATGGCTACTATTTTGTATACAAGTGGAACTACTGGTGTTCCGAAAGGAGTAATGTTATCACATAATAATATTATTAGCCAAATAATTGCTGCAACACATTTGGCACCTGTGAATGAGAATAGTCGTGCGTTAAGTTTTCTCCCATTGAATCATGTTTATGAGCGAACCCTTTCTTATTTGTATATGTCGAAAGGGGTGTCAATTTATTATGCAGAAAGTATTGAAAAAGTTGCTGATAATTTAAAAGAAGTTAAGCCTGAAATTTTTGGATGCGTTCCGCGTTTATTCGAAAAAGTATATGATCGAATCGTTGCGAAAGGAGGTGAGCTAAGTGGAATTAAAAAGAAATTATTTTTCTGGGCATTGGAGCTCGGATTAAAGTATGAAATAGATGGAGCAAATGGTTCATGGTATGAATTCAAATTAAAAATAGCACGAAAATTAATTTTCAGCAAATGGCAAGAAGCATTAGGTGGAAATGTGAAGGCCGCCATTTCAGGAGGTGCTGCATTACAACAACGATTAGCACGTGTTTTTTGGGCTGCAGAAATTCCTATTCTTGAAGGGTATGGATTAACAGAAACTAGCCCCGTGGTTGCAGTAAATACATTAGACCCCGGCGGATTAAAATTTGGAACTGTTGGTAAATTATTAAATAACGTTACAGTAAAGATTGCAGAGGATGGGGAGATACTTTGCAAAGGTCCGAATTTGATGTTGGGATATTATAAACGACCTGATCTAACGGCTGAAGTAATTGATGTTGATGGTTGGTTTCACACTGGTGATATTGGAATGTTTGAAGATGGTGTTTATCTTAAAATCACAGATCGCAAAAAAGAAATTTTTAAAACATCAGGAGGAAAATATATTGTTCCGCAATACATCGAAAATAAATTAAAGGAATCAAGATTTATTGAACAGGTGATGGTGGTTGGAGAGAACCAAAAGTTTCCTGCGGCTCTCATTGTTCCCGCATTTCCATTTTTAAAAGAATGGTGTAATCGGAAGGGAATTGAAATGCCGGATTCTAATATTAAATTAATTGCAAACGATCAGGTGAAAACACGCATGATGGAAGAAGTGGACGAAGTAAATAAATCTCTATCACATTATGAAGCGATCAAAAAAATTGAGCTTTTACCTCGTGAATGGACGATTGAAAATGGCGAACTAACTCCCAAATTAAGTTTAAAGAGAAGAGTAATTTTAGAGGCTAATAAAAATTTATTGGATAGGATTTATAGAGAATTATAAGTTTATGTTTACTTCTATAAATTCTTAAATCTTCAAAGTAAAGTTGGATATCGTCAATTCGATTTCCTTTAATTACGAATCGTGTATTTCAAATTATTTAACTCACCATTAAAAAGCAAAGAATCCTGATTTGAATTTATGTCGAGTAAATTAGAATTAAACAGACAATTTATAGTTTTGTTTATTGTGTCATTAGAAACAATCTCCACATACCCATTTTTTGTTCCAATGCTAGAGTATCCGTAGGGTAAAGTATACCAATCAAAAATTCCTCCATCACAAATTCGATTCGGAATCACCCCAATACAAACATTACAGCCACTATCCTCAGTGCATGTCATGAAGCTTTTAGTAGTAATGCCGTTTTTAGGTGGATTTTGAAATGACCAATTATTTACAATAAGTCTTAATTTATTATTTCCACTAAAAAGATTAATTAATAGTCTTCGCTCTGTATACCCATTAACAAAATTTATAGAAGTATCTAAAACAGCTATCACGGAATCAATAGGCACATTAATTTGATTAATAGTTAACCGCCCATTAATTTGAACTAAGGAATTATTTTCGTCTTTTTTACAAGAACTAAAAACTAAAACAACAAGAAAAACCACAACACAAATAAAATTTAAGTTGCATGATCTGCGCATATTTTTTTAGATATTTCCTTGTCCTAATAATACAATTGGATTTTCTAAAAGTGCTTTAAATGTATTCAAGAATTTTGCTCCAACAACTCCATCAACAACACGATGATCACAACTAAGCGTTACTTTCATTACGTTACCTGGTTGTACCATTCCATTTTTTACAACTGGAATTTGTTTGATTGCTCCAATAGCTAAAATACAAGCATCTGGAGTATTGATGATCGCAGTAAATTCTTCAATGTTAAACATTCCCAAGTTAGAGATGGTAAATGTGTTGCCTTCCCAATCTTGTGGTTGAAGTTTTTTATCTTTTGCTTTTTGTGCGAATGATTTAACTTCTGTTGCAATTTGCGATAATGTTTTAGTGTCAGCATAACGAACAACAGGAACTAATAATCCATCTTCAACAGCAACTGCAATACCTATATTAATATGATGGTTGATTCGAATCCTGTCGCCAAGCCATGATGAATTAACCGCAGGATGCTGACGTAAGGAGGATGCAACTGCTTTTACAACAAAATCATTAAACGATATTTTTACAGAAGTAATTTGATTAATACTTTCACGTGCATGCATCACTTCATCCATGTCGATATCCATGGTGAGATAAAAATGTGGCGCGGTAAACATACTTTCTGAAAGACGTTTCGCAATTGTTTTGCGCATTTGTGATACTGCTACTTCTTCAAAACTTTCGGAAGTAATTGCACCAGCAGCTAATGTTGCTGGTTGCACAAATGCTCCTTGTTTGAACCATTCAATATCGCGTTTAACAATTCTTCCATGATCACCACTGCCTTTTAACATACTAAGATCAACACCTTTTTCTTGTGCAATTTTTTTTGCAAGTGGAGATGCTTTTACTCGATCATCATTACTCACTTGCGTCATAATTTCTGCAACATTTGGTTGTGAAATTGTAGGAGCTATAGCAACAGTGGTCGCAATTGGCGCCGTAGTAACTTTTTCAACGACAGGAGTAGGTGCTTGAGTTGCAGTAACTGGTGAAGCTTCAACTATTGGAGCAACAGCCTTTGCTTGTTCAGCAGCTAATTGTGCTTTATAATCTTCACCTTCTTTTCCAATCACTGCAAGGATGCTATCCACGGGAGCAGCTTTACCTTCTTCAATACCAATATTAAGCAATACACCATCAAAATAGGATTCAAACTCCATCGTTGCCTTATCAGTTTCGATTTCAGCCATGAGTTCTCCAATCTTAACTTTGTCACCTACTTTTTTATGCCACTTCACCAAAACTCCTTCTGTCATGGTATCACTCATCTTAGGCATGCGTACTATCTCGGCCATGGTAATTGAATTATATTTTGATTTTTTTTGATAAGTTGTACTGCATTCTTAATCCGATAGCTATCGGATCTGCATTCTTAATTCTTAATTTTTAATTCTGCATTCTTAATTCTTTTACTCAATAATGTAAGGATAGTCTTCTTGCATATAAACATCTTTATATAATTCTGATGGATCAGGATATGGAGAATCTTCAGCAAATTTTACACTATCATCAACAATATCTGCTACTCGTTTATTGATTACTTCCACTTCTTCTTCCGTTGCAAAATTATTCACCAGTAAAGTTTCTTTAGCAATTTCAACAGGATCTTTTGCCTTGTAACTTTCCACTTCTTCTTTAGTTCTATATTTCGCTGGATCACTCATCGAATGACCGCGATAACGATAGGTTTGCATCTCTAAAAACACAGGGCCTTTTCCTGAACGCGCATGCTCGCAAGCCATCTCCATCGCATCATGAACAGCCTCTACATTCATTCCATCTATTGGGTAAGATGGCATGTCGTATCCAGATCCAATTTTGTATAACTCTGTAACATTACTAGTCCTTTCTACAGAGGTTCCCATCGCATATGCATTGTTCTCAACAACAAATACCACAGGAAGTTTCCACAACATCGACATGTTAAATGCTTCATGCAAAGCCCCCTGACGAACAGCACCGTCACCCATATAACAAACACAAATATTTCCTGTATTATTATATTTTTCCGCGAAAGCGATACCTGCACCCAATGGAATTTGTGCACCAACAATTCCATGTCCACCAAAAAAACGTTTCTCATTTGAAAACATGTGCATCGACCCACCTTTCCCTTTCGAACATCCTGTAGCCTTAGCAAAAAGTTCAGCCATAACTTCACGAGCAGAAATTCCTTTTGCCAATGCATGCGCATGATCACGATATGCGGTAATCATGGCATCAGAAGGTTTAAGTACACTCATTGCTCCTGCAACAACTGCTTCTTGTCCGATGTACAAATGACAAAATCCTTTTATTTTTTGCATACCATAAAGCTGTCCCGCGCGTTCCTCAAAGCGACGCATCAATAACATGTCTTCGTACCATTTCAGGTAAGTCTCACGGCTGAATTTCAGCTTATTCTTTTTGACTTTGCTAGTGCTTGTTTCCATTAAGGCAAAAATAGGCTAAAACACATTAGTTTTCATAAAAATGGCATCGAAACTATCAGCTTTAGAAATCAAATAAAATCACTATTTAACAGTCATACTTTCTGCATTGAAGAGAAAAGGTAATAATTGCTTTACACTTGGTGTAACGATGAATTTTCCTTCCCCTGCTTCCATGATCAATCTAATTTTCTGACCATAACGTTGCTCGTATTCTGCCATTACTTGTCGGCAATCTCCACAAGGACTTACTGGAACCGATGCATTATCAGTGCTTTCAGGGTATGCAGTGATTGCAATGGATTTTATCTTCTCGCCAGGGTGTTGTGCTCCGGCAGCAAAAAGTGCTACTCGCTCAGCACAAAGTCCAGATGGATAAGCAGCATTTTCTTGGTTATTTCCTCTAATAATTTTGCCGTTTTCGAGCTCAACAGCAGCTCCAACATGAAAATGTGAATAAGGAGCATAAGCATCAAGAGCAGCTTTTTTAGCTTCATTAATCAGCTCCTGATCAACTTGCGGAAGTTCGCTAAAAGATTGATATTCTTCAAAGGTACTATCGAGTGTAATGTGACGCATAAAATGATTTATAGAAACCTAAAGATAGGAATTTTTTTGTTTATAGTTTAACTAAAAATAACAAGATATTTTACTTGAAAAAAAATAAAAACGTAAAATTGAATATCACAGTTTGTGATATCCAATTTTTAATGAAGCACTAATTAATTTCAATTTCGAATCTTGTAAAAGTTCTTTCAAAATGATAAGTTAAACTATTCTTTTGCAAAAGAACACTTCTTGCTTTTCTAAACTTCAATAATTGCCAAGAGAAAAATAATTAATATTAAAACCATAAAAGAACCTATGTTTAAATTTAAATCAAGAAATCAAATTTCTAACTAGGAAAAAAATTAAACACCATTGTTCTCTTTAATTCTTTCAATCAACAATCATTTCAATCAATTAAAATATTCCTTCATACGTTCAAAGAAACTCTTATCTCCTTTACCAGGATTAGGTTTAAAGTTTTCAGCATCACGAAGTTTTTCTAAAGTCTTTTTCTCTTCTGAATTCACCTGTTGTGGTGTCCAAACATTAATGTTTACCAATAGGTCTCCTCTTGAATAACTATTCAGTTTTGGAATTCCCTTCCCTTTCAAACGAAGTACTTTTCCTCCTTGCGTGCCTGGATCAATTTTGATTTTCGCTTTCCCTTCAATCGTTGGAATTTCAACAGCACTTCCCAATGTTGCATCTACAAAACTGATGTATAAATCATAAATCAATTGATCGCCATCGCGCTGTAATTCTGGATGTGGAATTTCTTCAATTACAATTAATAAATCACCAGGGATTCCACCACGTTCTGCCGCATTTCCTTTTCCACTTACAGTAAGTTGCATTCCTTCACCAACACCTGGAGGAATATTGATGCTAATCACTTCCTCGCCTTGTTGTGTTCCATTTCCATGACAAGCTTTGCACTTACTCGCAATTACCTGTCCTTCTCCATTACAAGTGGGACAAGTGGTAATGGTTTGCATTTGTCCTAAAAAACTATTGGTAACTCTTCTCACCTGTCCACTTCCTTTGCAAGTTTCACAAGTGTGAAAAGCACCCGATCCCGCTTGTGCCCCTGAACCACCGCACGTATTACAACCTATCGCCTTATTTACTTTTATTTTCTTCTCAACACCTTTCGCAATTTCATCTAAAGTGAGTTTCACTTTTATACGAAGGTTACTTCCACGATTAACGGAACGACGACTACCTTGACGACCGCCACCACTACCTCCGAAAAAACTTTCAAAGGGATTTCCTCCACCAAAAATATCTCCAAACTGACTAAAAATATCATCCATATTCATGTGAGATCCACCACCTGAAGCTCCTCCTACACCTTGATGACCGAACTGATCATAACGCGCTTTTTTATCAGGATTACTTAAAACTTCATAAGCTTCAGCAGCTTCTTTAAATTTCTCTTCAGCCGACTTGTCATCAGGGTTTTTATCGGGATGAAACTTAAGCGCCATCTGACGATATGCCTTCTTTATTTCAGCTTCTGAAGCACCTTTTGCTACTCCTAATATTTCGTAAAAATCACGCTTTGCCATTCTTCTTTTTCAATGATATTAATATAAAATCCTCCAATTATTTTGTTGGCAATTGATGGATATTTTTTACTTTATTTTAGATAGAACTCCTTGAAAGAAAATCTTAATTTCCAACAACTACTTTAGCATATCGAATAACTTTATCATTGAGATAATATCCGCTTTCTACCTCGTCAATTACTTTGTCTTTCATTAACTCATCTTCAACAGGAACATTTGTAATTGCTTCGTGCAAATCAACATTAAAAGGCTCCCCAATTGATTTCATTATTTTTAATCCTCGTTGTTCAAGTATTCCATTCAACTTGCCATGAATTAATGAAATACCTTCCTTTAGAGCAGGATCGCTCGTATTATTTGCCGACTTTATCGCTCTATCGAAATCATCAAGTACAGGTAAAAGAGCAGTTAAAATGTCAGAGCCAGCTGATTTTATTAACTCCGATCTTTCTTTAAGCGTTCGGCGTTTATAGTTTTCAAATTCAGCAAAAAGACGAAGGTGAGTGTCTTTTAATTCAGCAATTTCAGCTATGAATTTAATGCTTGGATCCTCTTCAAGGGGTTGTTGTTCAGAAGCTTCTACTTCTGATGATAATTTTAGTTCGTCAGCAATGGAACTATCTTGCTCTTGAGAGGCCGTTGCTTCTCCATTTGTTGTTTCCTGATTCATTTCACGTTTCTTGGCCCTAAATGGCAGTTTAAATTTCATTGTCGACGGGGCTATTCAATTATATTGCCATTAGATTTCAGCCGTCATTTTGGCATGCGAAGATAAAAAAAATGCCTCGTCTATTCGACGAGGCATTTTATAAAAGCAAGAATTCTGACTATAAATTTTATTTACCAGCTACCAATTGATCAAGAGCTTGATCTAATGCTGCTCCGCGAAGATTTTTTGCTACTATAATTCCATTCGCATCAATAAGCACATTCGTTGGGATGGAAGTTACACCGTATATCGCTGCTGGACGAGATTGCCATCCTCCTAAATCACTCACATGTGAAGTCCATTCTAACTGATCCTTCGCTATCGCTTTCATCCAAGCATCTTTGTTTTGATCAAGGCTCACACTGTAAATTGTAAAGCCTTTACCATTTTTGAATTTCATATCCTTGTACTTGTGATACGCACTTACAACATTTGGATTTTCCATGCGACAAGGGCCACACCAACTAGCCCAAAAATCAAGTAATACCATTTTACCTCTTAATGATGAAAGCGATATTGTTTTCCCATCTGGGCTGCTATATGCGAGATCAACAGCTTTGTCTCCTATGTTTGTTCCGTTATTTGGACTCTGTTCGGCTTTGTTATAAATAAATCCGAAAGTAAGTGTTGCGAATCCAATGAATAGGATTAACAGATGCGATTTTTTCATTTGTAAGTTAGTTTTTCTGACGTTTTTATGGTCGCACTTTTGGCAATAATGATACCAAAAAAGCAATTTATTTTTTTGATTTGATCAATTTTTATCTCTATCAATATTCATACAAAAGTAATATGAATTTTCATTTCTAAACTCGTTTAATTTGGGCACCCAAAGCATTCAATCGCTCGTCGATGCGCTCGTATCCACGATCAATTTGCTCAATATTATGAATCATACTCTTACCCTTGGCCGACATTGCAGCAATTAGCAACGCTACTCCTGCACGAATATCGGGAGAAGTCATTGAAATTCCTTTTAAAGAATTCCTTCTTCCTAATCCAATAACAGTTGCTCGGTGGGGATCGCAAAGTATAATTTGAGCTCCCATATCAATTAGCTTATCCACAAAAAACAATCTGCTTTCAAACATCTTTTGATGAATGAGAATAGTTCCGACCGCTTGCGTTGCAGTTACTAAAACAACACTCAATAAATCGGGTGTAAATCCTGGCCATATAGCATCTGCAATGGTAAGAATTGAACCATCAATAAATGTGTCGATCTCGTATTTCTCCTGTGCTGGAATGTAAATATCATCACCCCTAAACTCCATTTTTATACCTAGTCGCTGAAACGTTTGGGGTATCACCCCAAGATGAGAAAGCCCTACATTTTTTATCGTAAGTTCACTTTGTGTCATGGCTGCTAAACCAATAAAACTTCCTACCTCAATCATATCTGGAAGTATTCGATGAGAAGCACCTTTCAAGCTAGTTACTCCTTCAATCACCAAAAGGTTTGAACCAATTCCCGAAATTTTCGCTCCCATACAGTTAAGAAGTTTACAAAGCTGCTGAAGATATGGTTCACATGCAGCATTGTAAATTGTAGTTGTTCCCTCTGCAAGAACAGCAGCCATCACAATGTTTGCAGTACCAGTTACAGAAGCCTCGTCAAGTAACATGTAAGCGCCTTTGAGTTTCGCAGCTTCTACAGTAAAGAAATTCTCAGTAGTATCGAAATTGAATTTTGCTCCCAAACTTTGAAAGCCGATAAAATGTGTGTCTAATCTTCTTCTTCCAATTTTATCACCGCCGGGCTTAGGGATATGCGCCTTTCCGTATCTCGCCAACAGCGGACCAACAATCATGATCGATCCCCTAAGTGATGCGGCAAGTTTTGAAAACTCTTTGGTTTGAAGATAATCCATATTCACCTCGCGAGCTTCAAAAGAATATTTTCCGTGAGCCAGTTTTTCAACTATAACACCCATTTTCGTTAACAGCTCGATCAGCTTGTTTACGTCACGGATATCAGGAATATTTTCAATAGTAACCTTTTCAGGCGTAAGTAAAACAGTACATAAAATTTGTAATGCTTCGTTTTTTGCTCCTTGAGGTTCGATGCTGCCGCTCAGTTGGCAACCACCCATAATTTCAAAACTACCTCCTCCAATCGCACTCGACATAGTTAATTGTTATTTGCCACGGTTATTAAATCCAGTTCTTTTTTTTACTAAACGATTTTTTTGCATAATGGTAGATCTTCTCAACGAACTATCTTGAAGATCGACAAAACGAATAGCAAGTTTTATATCTTCAGGCAGGGATAATTCGCCAGCGGAAAGTTCTTTCAACTGATCACGGATTAACTCATCGCTAACAGTATCACGATTCCAAGTTAGATAACTCATCTTCATAAAATTGGCAATCGACTCCACCACTTGCTCCTTTTCTACACCTTCATCCATCAATTTAGCCTCTCGAATCATCGATTCAACGATACTACCATAGTGACGAAGACGAATTTTTTTCTGAGGATAAGCAATAGGTTTTGGTTTAACATGAGTTAAATCCTTGTCAGGCATAGGATAAGGAGAATCACAATCAAGCTCAAATCCAGAGATGATAAAAAGGTGATCCCATAACTTATGTTTGAAATCTGTCATGTCCTTTAAAAGAGGGTTTAAAATAGCCATAGCATTCACAATCGTTACTGCTGCTTTGCTGCGATCTTCTCGCGACTCTAACCCTTTCGCTTCTTGCACCATTTGCTGGATGCATCTCCCGTACTCTGGGATAATTAATCTTTCTCTACTGGTATTGTATTCCATTTGGAAGGTAATATTGGAAATTTTAATGATGGATACTTAGCCGAAAATAATGAAATTTAACACTAAGTAATATAGCTTGATAAGAAGAATTATTAACAGGATATAATTTCAGGAAATGAAAAAAATCTATAATTCAATAATACATCAATCCTTATCTGCAAATGCGAAGATATGAAATGATAGACATTCATCTGTTATTTTTCGTCAGAGATTTTAAGGTTGTACAATTCTCAACTTTGCAAATTTCATTAATAATTGTTTCTGACCTTGTCCTTCAAATAATATGATCGCTTTGTTATCAGGTGATTTTCCTTCTATAGAAATTACTTTCCCCATCCCAAAGCGTTGATGTTCTACATCCATTCCTATAACGATTAACGATGGATCGTCGGCTTGGAAATCACTGTTTTCAATTGTAGGTTTTGCTTGCGTTGCTTTTTTGAACCCTTGAGGAACAGTTCCACTACTTGTAATTGTTGGTTTTGGAACTGCCGCCGTAGTAGTCTTTTTAAATCCTCGGTAATCACCTTTTGCTTTTGATGCAGCATTACCAGTACCACTTCTTTGTCCGATACCTGTATTCCATCCGCCTTTGTATTCTTCGTCTTCAAAACTACTAGCAGTACGTTGAACAGGCATCTCTAAACAATCCGCATCAATCTCTTCTAAAAATCTACTTGGCTCACAAGAAACTAAACTTCCCCAACGATAACGCGTTGCTGCAAATGAAAGTGTGAGTTTTTCTTCCGCTCGTGTGATTGCTACATAAAATAATCTTCGCTCTTCTTCCAAATCTGTTCGTGAATTGATAGATAATTGCGATGGAAAAAGATTCTCTTCCAAACCAACAACATACACTTGACGAAATTCAAGTCCTTTGGCAGAATGAATAGTCATCAATGCTACTTTATTTTTATCATCGTCCTTATCATTATCAGAATCTGTCAACAAAGCAATATCTTGCATGTACAAATCAAGTGTGCGAAGTGGAGGTAAACTTTGTTCAGCTGAAGGAGATTCTAAAGGTGCAGTTCCATTCTCACTAAATTCTTTGATACCATTTAAAAGTTCTTGCAAATTCTCATAATGATTAATTCCTTCTGGAGTTCTGTCGTTATAAAGTTCATGAACTAATCCACTTGTTGTTGAAATATGACTTGCTAATTCATAAGCTGCGTGATTCGGCATCATGATCTGAAAACTACGAATCATCGTTGCAAATTCAGCAACTTTCTCGCGAATACCTGAACCAATTCCAGTTTTAAATTCATGAATATTACAAAGCACATTCCACATACTTGTGTCTTCTGTTTTTGCAATTTCAACTAACTTATCTATGGTTGTTTTTCCAATTCCTCTTCCTGGATAATTGATAACACGTTTTAATGCTTCTTCGTCGTTTGCATTTATTGATAAGCGAAAATATGCAAGGAGATCTTTAATTTCTTTGCGATTATAAAAAGATACACCACCCCAAACACGATATGGAATATTGAGTCTTCGCAAAGATTCTTCCATCGAACGACTTTGTGCATTTGTGCGATAAAGAATTGCAAAATCTTTGTTGTGCAATTGTTTATTCATCTTCTCCGAAAAAATTGTTTGCGCAACTTGATTACCTTCTTCGTTATCACTTAATGCTTTCAAAACACGAATCTTTTCACCGTGATGATTTTCTGTCCATACTTCTTTCTTAAGCTGGTTACGATTGAAAGTGATAACAGAATTTGCTGCCGCTACAATAGTTTTTGTGCTACGATAATTTTGTTCAAGCTTAAATGTTTTTAATTCTGGATAATCTTTTTCGAAGCTTAAAATATTTTGGATGTTTGCTCCTCGAAAAGCATAAATACTTTGTGCATCATCGCCTACAACACAAATATTATGATGTTGCGCTGATAATTTTCTTACAATTACATACTGAACAAAGTTGGTATCTTGAAACTCATCCACCATGATATATCTAAACTTCGTTTGATACTTATAAAGTACATCAACATGTTCATTCAATAACTTATAAGTATTGAAAAGGATATCATCAAAATCCATTGCACCCGCTTTGAAACAGCGCTTACTATATTGTTCAAAGATTAATCCGAGTTTTGGTTTACCACTTAGTTGATCATCACTTGTCAACTCTTTATTTTCCTGATAATCGCGCCAGTTAAATAAATTATTTTTTGCTGATGAAATTCGATTGAGAACTAACGATGGTTTATAAACTTTATCATCCAATTCGTTTTCCTTTAACAAATCACGAATCAATCCTTTGCTATCATCAGTATCATAAATGCTGAAATTTTTCGGATAACCAATCTTTTCCCCTTCTGAACGAAGTATCCTTGCAAAAACGGAATGAAATGTTCCCATCCATAAATTCAAAGCATCTGCACCAACAACTTTACTAACACGATCTTTCATTTCGCGTGCAGCTTTATTGGTAAAAGTGAGTGATAAAATATTGAATGGATCGACACCTTTTTCCATAAGGTGTGCAATGCGATACGTAAGCACTCTTGTTTTTCCTGAACCGGCTCCTGCAATAATCATCACTGGGCCATCTGTACTCTGAGCCGCCTGACGCTGGACCTCATTGAGCTGATCTAAATAATGCGACATCCTGCAAATGTAATTGAATGCTTTTATTCAAACGAAGATTGTGTATAATTGCTGGAAAATATTTTAAAGATTAGGCGCTGTTGTTGATTGTAACGATTTATTTCTAATTTAGAGATTCCAAAACAATATTAGAGACACCTATCATGATAAAAAAATTACTATTTTTAATATGCATTTTTATAGTAACAGGAAAAACTTTTGTGAAGGCACAATGCCCAATTGGGTTCGATAATATTGTTGTCTCTATTCTAACAGATAGTTTCCCTAATGAAACTTCATGGTCAATAAAAGATGCTAGTGGTGCGGTGTTTTTGCAAGGTGGTAATTATTCTAATGTTATGACTGTGTATTTAGATTCTGTTTGTGTACCAATTAATCATTGTTTGATTTTCGATATTCGAGATGCATTTGGTGACGGGATTTGTTGTAATTATGGAATGGGTTCATATTCGATTTTCGAAAATGGGGTTCTTAGTGATTCTGGAGGTTAGTTTTCATTGGATGAGAAACATTATCTAAACTGTCCTGTAGGTAGTAATTGTGATACACCATTAACAGCATTCAGAGATTCTATTATGTCATCTTCGGGTCAGAGCACATGGTATACTTTTACTCCTGACTCTACTGGTTTGTACAATATCACTACTTGTTTTCCCAACAATCATTGCGACACTAAAATTTGGGTGTATGATCATTGCACAGGTTTGGTATTCGATAGCTTACAAGCAGGAACAATTTATTATAATGATGATGCATGCGGACAACAATCTTTTTTAAGTGGAGGTTTACAAGCGGGTATAACATATTGGATTCGTATCGGAGGAGATGCTGGATGTATTGATTCAACCATCTCTTGGCAAATAACATATAACGGACCTATTGTTGGATGTATGGATCCCGCAGCTTGTAATTATAATCCGCTTGCAACAATTGATAATGGAACATGTTTATTTCCAGGAGATCCTTTATGTACACATGGACCTGATTTGGCCATCGATCAAAATGATCTAACAAGTTCAATTCAAGTTGGAACTATTAACGGAAATGATGCTTGTTTAGTTGGCGAAGGGTGTTTGTCAGGTTATGGATTGCGACAGGTAATAAATTTCACAACAACGATTAGAAATATTGGTGATCAAGATTACTATATTGGGCCACCGCAAGCTGGAAATACACAATTTGTTTTCGATCAATGCCATAATCATTGGCATTACGCAGGCTACGCAGATTATCAGTTGTATGATATGTATCAACATCCATTACAGCTTGGTTTTAAAAATGGTTTTTGTGTTTTGGATTTAATGTGTTTTACTGGAAGCGCTAAATATGGATGTAGTGATATGGGAATTACTGCTGGTTGTGCAGATAGTTATTCGAGTGGATTGCCTTGCCAATGGATTGATATTACCGATGTGCCAAGCGGTAATTACACATTGGTAGTACAAGTAAATTGGGATCATTCACCTGATAAACTTGGACATGTTGAATTGCGTTATGATAACAATGTTGGTTATGTTTGTTTGCATATTAGTCGTGGTTTAAATAATATTGTTTCTGTAAGTGTAATTCCTACTTGTTCTCCAATTATTGATTGTTTAGGAGATACATTCGGTTTAGCAAAAACAGATTGCTTGGGAAATTGTAATGGCACAAGATTAAGCGGAGATCTAGATGTTGATAGCGATCGTGATAGTTTAGATTTTGCAAATTACATGAGTGATATTGTTGCATCCGTTACTCCAGCTCCTTGCAATGATTTAAATGGAGATGGCTTTTTAACAGTTACAGATGCTGCCCGACTAAATGCCTGCGTTCGTGATTCAGCAGGTACTCATACGCATCCTGCGGGAACACAAAACACACATCCGCATTGTTTGTTCCCCTATAACATTATTAATATTAATGATACAGTAAAAATTGGTTTTGGAATTTTTAATACTGCTTCAAAATATTTAGAATTAAATGTGTTAAACAAAAACTGTCGACTATTGGGATTAGATTTCACTATTAATGGAATGATAATCGACTCAGTCGTTAGTATTTTTTCTGGATTTTCGCCTGTAATTACTTGGAATTCGAATGGCCATATTGCAATGTTTGCTGCTAATGAAATTAATCTCGATAAACAATTAACCGCAATGCCAGTTTTAAGAATTTACTACCATCAACTTACTTCCCAATATATTTGTTTTACTAATTTAGAAGCACCCGTAAATGCAAATTATGAGGAAACAATGAAATCAATATTCAATGGTTGTGTTGTTACTACAGGAATTAGTCATGTGTATAATAATTCAATGTTGAGTCTTACGCCAAATCCATCAAAGGGAATTTTTACTTTAAAAACAAATACGTTGAATGGAGAAGTTGCAGATGTTGAAGTATTCGATGCACTTGGAAATATCGTTATGTCACAAAGAGAAATTCTCAACGATCAAAATGGAATTGTTATTGATATGACGGGAATGCAAGAAGGTGTTTATCTCTTACAAGTAAAAACAAAAAATATTACTGCAACACAAAAGTTAATGTTGATGAAATAAAAATAATCCAAGTTAATATACTTTAAGATCGCAACTTAAAAATTTTGGTTTACTTTAGCATTACAACTTAAAAAAAATGATTGGATATTTTGAAGTTTTCTTTTTAGGGTTTTTGTTTTTTACATTCCCTGGTATCTTATTTATAAGATCATTACATCAAATTAATTTGCTATCAAAATTAATCGCTACAATTTTCCTCTCTTTAGGATTTTGGGTTTGTATGTCGTCCTATTTTTCATTTGCGAACCTTCCATTAAATTATACTTCACTCGTTCTTCAAATTCTATTTGTTGGTTATTTTGTTAAATATGAATTGAAACAAACTATTCAGTGGTTTCGCAAGCTGAAATTGAATGGAGAAGTTAAAAAAATTCCAATTCATTACTTTATTTTATTGTTTTCTTGTTTAATGTTTTGTGTTCCATACTTATTCATTGTAATACCTCCAGGTTGTGATACATCTATGCATGGTTATATAACTAGGTTAATAATAAATAGCAATGGATTACCACATTCATATTATCCAATACTACCTGTTGATTATTTCGGGAGTTATAGTGCCGGATATCATATTATAACTGCATTAGTTTGTGGAGTCAATGTTACTTATTTACGTTACGCTATTAATTTCATAAGTATAATCGTTTACCCTCTCACTTTATTGTCTTTTGTTTTCTTTTTAAAGATTTTTTTTTCGGAGAAAACTGCAATCTATCTAAGCATTATCTCTTTTGGGATAAATACAACTATACAAGGCGCAATTGAATGGGGTGGAAATCCTACTGTATTATCATTTGGGTTTTGTTTGTTTAGCATTGGAATTGTTGTAGTAGCGATTCGAAATAAATCGAATAAAGTTTTTTATGTTTCGGCATTTTCGATTGCATCAATCCCATTAATTCATGCGATTCCAGCAATTGCTTTTTTCTATATTTCACTTCCTGGTTACCTTGTCTTACTGTTAATAAATAGAGATAGAATAACATGGGTTATATCAAATTCCGTGATACTTTTTCTTTTGATCGTATTGTTACTCCTTCCTTTTATATTGCAATTCAAAAGCGAAAATTCTTTCGAACTTTTATTAATGATTAAAAATTGGCAAAATGAAATGATGGGTAACCATTTAACAAATGATTTTCTCAAGAATGTATTTGTAACGATTGATCAAATTAAATATAGAATTGGAGATCCTCTAACTATCATTGCAGGCATTTCTATTGTTGTTATGTTGATATTTCGAAAATTCTTTGAAGTACTCTACATAACATTGTTTTTGCTTTTAATTAGTGCTTTAATATTTAATTACGGATATTGGATTTTACCGTTTTCTGAGATATTATACCCCGAAAGAGTAGCTTATTTCGCAATAATTTGCGCTTCACTTTATATTGGGCATTTTTTGAAAATTCTCGAAGATAAAAAGTATTCTATAATTTTCTTAAAATCCAAATTCTTAATTTATAATCTTATCGTATCTATTTGTTTATTCATTGGAATGCTTAAAATATATACTACTTTTATTTTGAGCATAAAAAACAATCAAATTTATTGTACAAGTTTAACTTTTGATTCATTTGAATGGTTAAATGATCATACAGAAAAGAATGCAATAATTGAATCTTCTTATCAGGATGTTGGCATGTGGATACCTACATTTACAAATAGGGCAACTACTGGGGCACACATTCATTTTATCCACATTGTTAAGCATGTAAAGGATAGTTTAAATGGTGCAAAAGCACCACGTTATATTTTCATAACAAATAATGACAAAAAACTAAACAAGGAAATCTTGACTAATATTTCAACAAGAACAAAAGTGTTTGCAAACAATGAAATAGAGATTTATCATTAAATTGGGAGTATTTCAAATATTTTTATGCGGTTACGATTTTGAAAATTACGATTTTGTACTTGAATCAGAACTTCTAACCTTTTAGAGTTTGCATACTGCTAATTCTCAACTTATCATTTCAATCTTTCTTTAATATCCAAGCGGTGTTTTCTTGCGGTATCTTTTGCAATATCATATCCAGCATCCGCATGACGAATAACTCCCATTGCAGGATCATTATGCAACACACGTTTTATTCTTCGCGCTGCATCATCAGTACCATCAGCTACTATCACCATCCCCGAATGAATAGAATATCCCATTCCAACACCACCACCATGATGCAAGCTTACCCAACTTGCACCGCCAGCAGTATTAATCAATGCGTTTAATACTGGCCAATCAGCAACAGCATCCGATCCATCCAACATTGCTTCTGTTTCACGATTCGGACTTGCAACTGATCCAGTATCCAAATGATCACGACCAATTACAAGAGGTGCTTTTACTTTTCCTGCTCGCACTAATTCGTTGAATGCTAATCCTGCTTTCTCACGATCACCCTGTCCGATCCAACAAATACGAGCAGGTAATCCTTGAAAGGCGATTCGTTCTTGTGCCATTTTTATCCAACGATGTAATCCAACATTATCAGGAAAAAGTTTTAAAATTGCTTCATCGGTTACACGAATATCTTCAGGATCACCCGACAAAGCTGCCCAACGAAATGGTCCTTTTCCTTCACAAAAAAGTGGACGAATATATGCAGGAACAAATCCAGGGAAATCGAATGCATTCGTAACACCATGCTCTAATGCTCTACCTCTTAAATTATTTCCATAATCAAATGTTACTGCACCGCGTGATTGTAATTCAAGCATCAGTCGTGTATGTTCAGCCATCGAATCATAACTCATCTCGATGTATTTCTTTGGATTTGATTCGCGCAAAACATTGCCTTCTTCCACTGATAATCTTTCTGGTAAATATCCAACAAGTGGATCATGTGCTGACGTTTGATCTGTTAATACATCAGGAACAATATTGCGTTCAATAAGTCGCTTTAGCAATTGCACCGCAGTACAAATAACACCAATAGATTTATTTTCTTTTCGTTCTTTTAACAACAATGCATGATCAATGGCTTTATCAATATCACGTTCTATGAAATCTAAATATTTTGTTTCGATACGTTTCTGTGCTCGCCACTCTTCAACTTCAGCAGCTAAACAAACTCCATCTGCCATCGTAATCGCAAGAGGTTGCGCACCACCCATACCGCCTAATCCCGCTGTAACACAAAGTCGACCTTTTAGAGATCCATTAAAATGTTTATCAGCAACAGCATTAAACGTTTCATAAGTTCCTTGAACAATTCCTTGTGAACCAATATAAATCCATGATCCCGCAGTCATCTGTCCGTACATCATTAAGCCTTTCTTTTCTAGCTCATCAAAATGTTCCCATGTTGCCCACTTTGGTACTAACATCGAATTACTGATAATTACTCTTGGAGCATCTTTATGTGTTGGTAAAATCGCAACAGGTTTTCCGCTCTGAACAACCAATGTCTCATCATCATTTAAATCGCGCAGGGCTTTTACAATTAGGTGAAATGATTCAACATCACGAGCTGCTTTACCTCTTCCTCCGTAAACAATTAAATCTTCGGGCCGTTCGGCAACATCAGGATCAAGATTGTTGTGCAACATCCTTAGCGCCGCTTCTTGCACCCATCCTTTACAGGAGATTTTATTTCCTGTTGGTGTGACGCTTGTACTAAGATCTAACTTTTCGTTTATAATAGTATTCATTGTGATAATATCTAAGAGTTCTTTTCGTGATTATAATTTAGAAAAAATATTATTCTGATTTTTTGGGAGTTTCTAAATTTGGGGTATCTGATTTTTTTTTCCAAGGACAATGCCGGCAATTATTTTGACAACAATATCCACGTTTTAAATGGTATTTCTCCGTAAAGACAATGTATCCTTCAACTGACAGATAATAATCTTCTTTTTCAAATTTATCATAAAATGACATACTACAAAGATCGTAAATTTTAAATGAAAATACTATTGGAGCAATATGCTAACTTACCTAAAAAAATTTGGAATGGAAGTAATTTAACAATGACTTAATTCGGATTCTCTAAGCCAATTGACAATCATTATCTTTACAAGATGATTTTAAATCTGAATAAATTTGAACCAATTTTACAGGAAATTTTTCATCCAATTTTTAATGAACAAAAACTTACTCTAAAAGTTTTACGTTTAGATTTAATTGATCCGATTACTGGTGGAAATAAATGGTTTAAATTGAAATTTAATCTCGAAGAAGCAGAAAAATTGGGTCGTAAAACCATCATCAGCTTTGGAGGACCTTATTCTAATCATATTGCTGCCTTGGCAAGTGCTGGTGTTAAATTAGGATTTGAAACTGTTGGGATTATAAGAGGTAAATTACATGATGATAACCCAACTTTGAAACGAGCAAATCTTCAAGGAATGAAATTGATCGAATGCGAGCATGAAAAATATCGTGCTTATCGAAATCCAGAGAACTGGAATGAATTGCTTGAACAGTTCCCTAATTCGTTTGTGATTCCTGAAGGTGGATCAAATAATCTCGGCATTCAAGGTTGTCGATTAATTGCTAAGATGATTCCTGAAAATACAACTTCTGTCTTTTTACCCGTTGGTACAGGAACAACAATGGCAGGATTAATTTTGGGTAGTGAAAACAAATTTTTTGTAGAAGGAATTGCAGTAGTTAAAGCGAAAGATCATTTAAACAATAATATTGCTCGGATGATTAAAGAAGATTTAAAATCAATTCCGGAAAATTATTTACTTCATCACGATTTTACCTTTGGGGGTTATGCAAAATCCAATCCTAGTTTAAACTCCTTTCAAGAGGATTTTTATAGGGATCATAAAATACTAATTGAACCAATTTATACAGGAAGAATGTTTTATGCAATTGTTGCGTTAGCAAATTCAGGATATTTTTCGAAAGGGTCATCAATCGTTGCAATCCATACTGGAGGAAACCAATACAATTTGAGTTAACAGTGGTTTGTTAATAGTGGTTTAACATTACGGAAATAATTTTGTTCCAATGTACCTACATTTGTAGCGACTAAAAATGATGAATAAGAAACTACTATTATTGTTTGCGATATATCTCTTTTCCGGTTTTAATACAAACGGAAAGGCGCAAGCTAAGGGAGATAGGATGACTCCTGAAGAGTATATTGCTTTATTTAAAGATGCAGCATTGACGGATATGTCGAGAACTGGAGTTCCTGCTAGTATTACAATGGCGCAAGGAATGTATGAATCAGATTATGGAAATAGTCCTCTAGCATTAAATGCCAATAATCATTTTGGAATTAAGTGCCATGTTGAGTGGGATGGCGCTACCTATCATCAAGATGATGATGCAGCGGATGAATGTTTTCGTAAATATAAAAATGTTCAAGAATCTTATGATGATCATTCCATCTTTTTAAGAAGTCGTGAACGTTATAAAACACTTTTCAATCTTGATATTACAGATTATAAAGGGTGGGCGAGAGGCTTGAAAAAAGCAGGCTATGCAACTAATCCACAGTACGCTCAAAAATTAATCGACTTAATTGAAAGATATAATTTGAGCGATTTGGATAAGCAAGGAACAAAAATACCAGTTCAGATTGCAGAGTTAAAGAAATCACCTGCAACTATTTCGCACAATGAAACTAGGGTTAATGAGAAACCATTAATAGGTAAATCCCAATCAACATTCACTAGTATAAATACCGTCAACAATGTCCCTTTTGTTCGCGCCCGTAAGGGCGACACTTGGCTAAAACTTACCAGAGAAAATAATCTGGAGTTGTGGCAAATACTTTCCTACAACGACGCAGATAAAAATGCAATGTTGCATGATGGTGAATTAGTATTTTTGAAAACTAAAAAGAATAAAAGCAATATTGAGAAACATGTAGTTAAAGATGGCGAAACAATGCGCTCCATTGCACAACTTTATGGAATCAAATTGAAGAAACTTTATCGTATGAATCGCATTGCATCAGACAGCCAAGCAAAATCTGGTGATATACTCTACCTCAACAAAAGTTTATTATTTGGGTTGCCATTATAGATTCTCTTCTTTTTTCTTATTGATGTTAGCTGTCATTGGACTAGGAGAATTGTTAAACTTTATAAAGAAAATCTTTAAGATCGTAACGTAAATAAAAAGCGACTCAGAAATAATTTAATTTTTGCGAATCATTCGTCATTGAAGTGATCGAATGTAATTTTTAAGTACCAGTAATTTCCATTTTCAGTCCGATCGTTAAGGTGCTGAATAAAATTTATCGTTGTCAATAATTTTCTTTTTTAGTTCGACCGTTCAAGGGTCGAATAAAATTTATAGCTATAAATAATTTCCCTTTTCAGTTCGACCCTGAAGGGGTCGAATGTTAATAGCCCCGTATTTAATACGGGGCTATTAACGTCACATAAGATATCGACCCTAAAGGGGTCGAATAATTTTCTTCCACAATATAAATTTAATACACGAATAAACCCTCAATTGATTAAACGACCAACTAGATGAATTTCAGCATTAAGGAAGATATTTTGAAGTGTTAATAGTGAATTATTATAGATTTAAATTATAATATATTTGTAACTCTTAAAACAATAAAAGTAATTTACCCAAAAGCAATTAGCATGTCAAGCAAGATAGACCTAAAGAAGGCTCAAAAATCCAAGAATTTAGCCCAACAAGAATTCAATCCAATTTATTACAAATTATTTTTTGTTGTTGTCGTACTTGTTTTATACGGACGCTCGATTGGGTTTGATTTCGTTCTTGATGATGATCTATTCATTAAAAATAATCCACTTGTTCAAAAGGGAATTTTGGGGATTGGTCAAACTTTTTTTCATGGAAGCTTAGAATATTTCCGGGGCTCTAATTTGCAAGTTTATCGTCCAATGCTATTAATAGCATTTTGTATAGAGAAAGCAATGTTTGGAAATTTACCTGGAGGATTTCATTTTATTAATGTTCTTTTATATGTTTTTACATCTATAGTTTTTTTTAACCTTATTCGTAAACTTCTTCCGAATTACAATCCTTTCTATGTGTTCATAATTACAATGTTATTTATAATTCATCCTATACATAGTGAAGTTGTTGCAAATATTAAAAGTCAAGATGAATTATTGTCTACACTTTTCTGTTTGTTATCATTGTCATTAGCGATAAATGTATTTGAAAATAATGAAAAAAAATCAACAACATTAATTCTGGCTTTAGGTTGTTACCTCATTGCATTATTTAGCAAAGAAAGTGCTGTAGCATTCGTTATCATTTTCCCATTAACTTTTTTCCTATTGAAGGGAACTAATTTTAAAAAAACTATTTTCAAATCAATCCCTTTTTTGGGAGCCGCCTTGCTATTTGTTTTTATTCGTCATGTAGCATTAAAAAATCTTTTTCAAGGATATGAAACAACAGTAATTGAAAACGTATTATATGGAGCAAACGGAATTGGAGAACAGATTGCTACTCGACTCTCGATCCTCTTAAAATTTCTCTCTTTAATGATTCTCCCAATTTCTCTTTCTTGGGACTATTCCTACAATCAAATTCCAATAATAGGATTGAATACTTTAGTTCCATGGGTATCCATATCACTCTATGTTTTAATTGGCATCATAATTTTGATGATGTGGAAAAAACGTCCTGAAGTAGCATTTGGATTTAGCTTTTTCTTACTTCTTATTTCACCAACAGCAAATATCTTTTTCCTCAATGGAACAACTTTCGCTGAACGGTTTTTGTTTTTACCTTCTATTGGATTTATAATTGCTATAGTTGCTGGAATACTTTTCTTGACCAAATCAGATTTGAAAAATATTTCTAAACCTTTACAAAAACGAATTAATATCATTTCGCTAGTTGTGTTTTTAATTTTTTCGGGATTAACAATTAGTAGATGTGGTGAATGGAAAAACAATCTTACTTTGTTTGAATCCGCGGTTGTAAATACACCAAATAGTAGTCGTGTTAATGCTGGTCTCGCGACAGAATACATGAACAAAGCTGAAAAGGAAACGGATTCTCAACAACGGAATCAACTAGTTAATAGCTCAATCCAATATTTTTCTAAAAGTTTATCTATTTATCCAGATAATTCAACTGCAGCTTTTAAGTTGGGACTTATTTATGCTATCATAGGCGATACCACTAAATCTATTGCCTATTATCGTATTTCGTTAAAATCAAAACCAGATTATGTTCTTGCATTAAATAATCTTGCAGCACTATATGTTGCGAAACAAAACTATGATTCAGCAATATATTTCTTTAATCGTTCTTTTCAATCTGATTCATTAAACGAAATGACATTAACTAATTTAGCTATCGTAAATAATTTAATTTACAATGATGAAAAAGTAATTTATTACGGTATGAAGGCGCTAAATTTAAATTATGGAAGTTCTAAACTTTACAATGTGCTATCACAGGCAATGGCGAGAAAAGGTGATATGGTAGCTTCTCAGAAATACCTACAACTTCAGAATTCTCCTACTAATGTAGTATTGCAATAAATACTACCAAATATTAATAATTTAATTCCATAGACTTAATCTTTTTCACTAAAACTTCCTTGAGAAATAGTTCCATTGGCAATAGTTGACAACTATTTTTTTTAAAAAATCAGGATAAGAAAAGTACATGTGATACTAAGTTTATTCCTAATTAAATTTTGTATTAGTTTAACATCAGCTGCTATTTATTCAAAGATTAATGGATTTTTTTTAATAAACAATTATCTTTTGTGTAAGGATATTATCTTGTTGTTGTAATTTGATAAAATATACTCCTTTCGAAAGTTGCTCTATTGGAATTTGAAGTGTATTTACACCTTCAATTGACGTTCCATTAATTGAATTTAAAATTCTGCCATTTAAATCTGAAAGAAAAAGGTTGTATGTTTCATTCGGTGCTTTGCATATAAACTGAACATTTGTGAAATCATGAGTAGGGTTTGGCCATACATTAAATGTTGTAGATAAAGTTGATTCAATATCCCCAATCCTAGCCGTATTATTTGATAGCCAAATTGTAGCATTCATCATTATTTTTGAATGATCTCCATTTACCTCAGCCGACCATCCGTTATAAAGTGCATCACCTGGGTCACCGGTTCCATCGTCCATTGGTGAACTATCGCCTATTGCTGCAATTTTTCCTAAGCCATAATGTGAATGCGCCATCATTACTCCAGATGTTCCAGTATTTGAAGATCCAGTTTTGTATACAACTCCAATTACAGTTGAATTAGCAGCGGTATTTAATGTCATAGAGGTTCCATTACTAAATTTCATCTGCGTAGGATTACCCGCCAAACCATGTAAGATTCCATCGGTACTTAATACTTTAAAGTTAGAAGTAGTCTGTGAGAAATTTTGATAATCGAAAGTGATTCCAAAAGGATTTGTAGCAATTCCGTTAGTGCTCATAAAATCATTCCAAATGTGAGGTGAATCGTAACCATCATTATTACGATCAGAAACATCATGATCGGATATCATAAATAAGCCTCCACCATTTTGAACAAATTGTATGATGGCGGCTTTTTCAGTTGTAGTAAATTTAATATTAGGCTCATCAACTATATAAATTTTGTAATTTGATAGATCCTGCGGATTACTAGTATTCCCATAGGTAATACTGACATTATATGGAAGTGTTTCAACAATAAAACCTTGTTTAACGCAGGCTACAGCCCAAGCTGATAATGCACCTTTCCAATATGTTTCGGATGTTGTAGCTGTAATTCCACTTTGAGCTGGTGTAGGTATTCGTTGAGGATTTGCTTCATTTCCTCTGCCTGTTTGCATTATTCCACCTGTACCTGTTCCAATATTATAAATATCAGCATCAATAATCCAATCGGCATTACTAGCCATTTCAGCTTTGCGAGCGTCAAACAATATTTTTTGTGGGGCTGTTTGGGCAAAACTAATGCTTACAATAAATAATAAAAATAATAACAGTGTATTCTTCATTTTATTTGGTTTGTACCTCGAAGTAAATAAATTTATTTGGATTTTTTGGATTTGAAAGCTAAACAAGGATAAAAGTTGATTGTAGACGTAAATATAGTACTTGATTTAGAAATGACTTTGTACCAATATTTAATATAAATTAATCCAGTAAACGTGTTCTTTTTTATTTTGATTTCTTCAAAAAAAATAGTTCCTTAGGCAAATGATATGCAACGATTTTTGTTCCTTGTTTAAATAAAAAACTACTTCGCTTCTTTGAACTAATAAATATTAAGCATTGGTATTGCTCAAAAAAAAACCTGAAGTATTTCGTACTTCAGGTTTTTATGTGATAGGGCAATACAGTTATGCCGATTCAGCAAGTATTACAACCTTGTTATTGAGCATCTCAACAACTCCTCCTTTTACTTCAAATATTTCTTCGCCCTTTGACGATTTCACTTTTACTTTACTATTTACAAGTGTTGATATGATGGCTGCGTGATTGTTAAGCATCTGAAAAGTTCCTTTCGAGCCAGGTACCATCACTGATGTTACTTCGCCTTCAAAAACTTTTTTATCGGGTGTTATTATCTCTAAATACATGTTTCGTTTCTTTTATTAGTAAAGTTGAGGATTTTTAAATTTTAGGATCACACAATTGCCATCTTCAAATTTTCAAATTATTCAATCTCTAAATTATTTTACTTCAGCAAGAAGTTTCTTTCCTTTTTCGATTGCATCTTCAATAGTTCCAACTAAGTTGAAAGCTGCTTCAGGATATTCATCCACTTCACCATTCATGATCATCTTAAATCCTTTGATCGTTTCTTCGATTGGAACAAGTACACCTTTCAATCCAGTGAACTGCTCTGCAACATGGAATGGTTGAGATAAGAAACGTTGAACACGACGAGCGCGATGTACAGTTTGCTTATCATCATCACTTAATTCATCCATACCAAGGATGGCAATGATATCTTGTAATTCTTTATAACGTTGAAGAATTTCCTTTACGCGTTGTGCAGTGTTATAATGATCTTCACCAACAACATCAGGAGATAAAATTCTTGATGTAGAATCCAAAGGATCCACGGCTGGATATATTCCTAACTCAGCAATTTTACGGCTCAATACTGTTGTAGCATCAAGATGCGCAAATGTTGTTGCTGGTGCTGGATCTGTCAAGTCATCAGCGGGCACATAAACTGCTTGTACTGATGTGATAGATCCGCGTTTTGTTGAAGTAATTCGTTCTTGCATCGCACCCATCTCAGTAGCCAATGTTGGTTGGTAACCTACCGCTGATGGCATACGTCCTAAAAGTGCCGATACTTCAGAACCAGCTTGTGTAAAGCGGAAGATATTATCAATAAAGAAAAGAATATCACGACCACCAGATTTACCATCTCCATCACGGAAATATTCAGCTACAGTTAATCCTGAAAGTGCTACTCGAGCACGTGCCCCAGGAGGCTCATTCATCTGTCCGAAAACTAAAGTGGCTTTCGATTCTTTTAATTTTTCGTAATCTATTTTGCTAAGATCCCAACCACCAGATTCCATGCTGTGCTTGAATTCATCACCATAGTTTATTACTCCTGACTCCAAGAACTCACGCAAAAGATCGTTTCCTTCACGTGTGCGCTCTCCAACTCCAGCAAATACAGAAAGACCAGCATAAGCCTTCGCGATATTATTCACGAGCTCCATGATCAATACTGTTTTACCTACTCCAGCGCCACCAAACAAACCTATCTTACCACCTTTTGAATAAGGCTCTAATAAGTCAATTACTTTGATACCAGTGAAGAGTACTTCAGCTTCAGTTGATAGATCTTCGAAACGAGGAGCGGCACGGTGAATTGGTAAT
>JBBRAW010000003.1:0-85466 GCA_038206385.1 Bacteroidia bacterium
AATTTAAGAATTTGGCATCCTGGATGTTCAGAAGGTAATGAAGTATATTCTCTTGCAATCCTCCTTCACGAAGCAAATCTATTGTCGAATACTCTATTATATGGAACTGACATTAGCCATGAAGCCCTATTGATTGCTAAAGAAGCATCAATAAGAGTTGAGCATTTAAAAATATTCTCATCAGATTATCGAATTGCGAGTGGAAAATATTCTTTAAAAGATTATTTTATTTTATCGTATCAGAAAGCCATCATCAATAAAGCAATTCGAAAGCATACTTGTTTTAGCGCTCATCAATTAGGCAGTGATTCCTCTATACGCAAATTTCAAGTTGTAATTTGTCGCAATATGTTCATCTATTATAATGCGTCATTCCAAACAATGCTATTAAACAGCCTGCTTGAAAGTTTAGACGCAGGTGGCATATTATGTATGGGACTTTATGAACCTATAAGTAATCTAAAAGGAGCAGAAAAGTTAGTATGCATTGATGATAAATTTAGAATTTACAGAAAATTATAATTAATATATTTATCAATAAGAATTAAATAGTCACAACATTAATAAAATTTCAATTATGTCGATGAACACTTTAATACATAAAATTCTAATCGTAGACGATCGTGAAGAGAATTTATATTCTTTAGAAAATATGCTCGCGGAAGATGGTCGCGAAATATTAAAAGCTGGATCAGGAGAAGAGGCGCTTCGCATTGCTTTTAGAGAAGATATCTCCTTAATATTATTAGATGTACAAATGCCAGAAATGGATGGATTTGAAGTAGCACACATGTTAAAATCGACGAAAAGAACACGCAAAACTCCAATAATTTTTGTCACTGCAATTAATAAAGAAAAAAAATACATGCTCCAAGGTCTTGATGAAGGTGCTATGGATTATTTATTCAAACCATTAGATACAGATATTACAAGAGCAAAAGTTAATACACTTTTAAAATTCTATACTCAACAAAAGGAACTCGAAGATAAAAACCAAGAGTTAGCACGATTAAATGAAGAAAAAAATTATTTCATGGGTGTAGCATCACATGATTTAAGAAATCCATTGGGCAACATACTTACTCTTGCAAGCTTTATTGAACAAGAAGCTAGTCATATTTTATCTGACGAACACAAGTCTTATCTTGAAATTATTAATGCATCAGGAAGAAATATGTTAGACATGCTAAATAATCTTTTAGATGTCACAAAAATTGAATCTGGCAGTTTCGATTTGCAATTTCAAAATGTAAAAATTTTAGATATCATACAGCATATCATTGGGGAAAATAAATTAAATGCCGACAAAAAGCAGATCGCTCTTGAATTTAGTGTAGCTGATAATATGCCATCGATTCCCCTCGATATTAATCAAGTATATCAAGTGATGAATAATCTAGTTTCTAATGCAATTAAATATTCTCATCCAAAGACTGTTGTTGAAATTGTAGCAGAAATTAAAGATGATGAAATGATTGTTTCAGTCATTGATCAAGGTCAAGGAATTCCTGAAAGTGAACAAGCAGGAGTTTTTATTCCTTTTACAAAAACAAGTGTAAGAAGCACAGCGGGAGAAAAAAGTACTGGACTGGGGTTAACGATTGTTAAAAAAGTTATTGAATCACACGGCGGAAGAATCTGGTTGAAAAGTATTGTTGGAACAGGATCAACATTTAGTTTTAGCTTGCCATTAAATAGAGTTGAAGCTTAATCAATAATTGCAATCATAATTATGCTCGCTCAATAATTACTGCATAGCCCTGCCCTACTCCAATGCACATCGTGATTAGTGCATATTTTTTTTGTTGTAATTGTAATTCGATTGCAGCTGAAAGTAAAATACGTGCGCCACTCATTCCCAAAGGATGACCAATTGCAATGGCTCCACCATTTGGATTAATGCGTGTATCATCATCTGCTAATCCCCATGAGCGAATACATGCTAATGATTGCGCAGCGAATGCTTCATTCAATTCAATAACATCGATATCACTCCATGTTAATCCAGCTTTTTTTAATGCATTATTAGCTGCCAAAACAGGTCCGATTCCCATAATTCGAGGTTCGACACCAACAACAGCAGAACTTACAATTCTTGCTAAAGGTTTTAATTGATATTTTTTTAATCCTTCTTGTGATGCTAATAATAATGCAGCGGCACCATCATTTAAACCAGATGCATTTCCTGCAGTTACAGTTCCGTCTTTTCTAAAAGCAGGTTTCAATTTCGCCAACCCTTCCAATGTTGATTCGGCCTTAATAAATTCATCTTTATCAAAAATTATTGTGTCACCTTTTTTACGAGGAATTTCAACAGAAATAATTTCATGATTAAATCTCCCTGATGCTTGTGCTCGTCCTGCTTTCTGTTGAGAGCTTAATGCAAAACGATCTTGGTCTTCGCGATTAATACTATCACGATCAGCAAGATTTTCGGCAGTTTCACCCATCGCATCTACACCATACATTTCTTTCATCAATGGATTTACAAATCGCCATCCAAAACTACTATCAAACAATTGTGCATCACGACCAAAAGGAGTACTCGTTTTCGACATCACCCACGGTGCACGTGTCATTTGTTCAACACCACCAGCAACCATAATATCAGCATCATTTGTTTGGATATATCTCGCAGCACTCATCGTTGCTGATAAACCCGAAGCACATAAACGATTCACCGTTTCACCTGGAACTGTAAGAGGTAATCCAGCTAATAATACAGCCATGCGCGTAACATTTCTATTGTCTTCTCCCGATTGATTTGCGCAACCCATAATCACATCAGTAATCGAAGTTGGATCAAGAGTAGGATTTTTTTCAATCAATTTACGAAGTACTAACGCAGCTAAATCATCAGCACGCAAAGTAGATAACGAACCAGTAAAACTTCCTACAGGAGTACGAACTCCATTAACGATAAATGCATCTTTCATATTCCTGTCATGAGTTCTGGAAACCAATCACGTGATGTGCGGTAAACTGTGCCTTTAAACATTGCAACCGTATCACCAGAATTATTTCGAATATTGATTAAATAAATTCCTAATTTATTTGTTAAACTAATTTCTTCGGCAGTAGCTGTAATTATATCACCTTCTTTCATCGAAACAGTATGCGAAATAGATGTCTCTACAGAAACACTTCTTCGTCCATGTGAATTGGATGCAAATGCAAGTGCACTATCGCCTAACGAATACGTTATTCCACCATGAGCAATTCCAAAACCGTTTAACATTTCTTTGCGAATTGTCATTTTCAATTTACAACTCCCAGGCAATATTTCTAACAACTCAATACCTAACCACTGACTAAACCAATCTTGGCTAAACATTCTATCAACAACTTTTTCTGCTAATTCTTTAGGCTCCATTTTCTATATTTAAAAATTGATCAAATAATGAAGGTGAGTAAACACCTTTTTCGTGAGATAACAACCATTCCTTTCTAGGTAAACCTCCTGCATAACCTGTTAATGACCCATCCGTTCCAATTACGCGGTGGCAAGGTATTACAATTGCAATTGGATTTTTTCCATTTGCTGATGCGGCAGCGCGAATTACTTTTTCATCTCCTAACTTTCTTGCCATTTCAAGATAGGAAACGGTTTTTCCATAAGGGATATTTACTAATTCATTCCAAACTTTTTTCTGAAAATCTGTTCCATTTGGGTCGCAATGAAAAGAAAACTCTTTACGAACTCCTATAAAATATTCTTGTAACTCGTTTATAACTTCTTTTAAAAATTCTGTTGGTTCTGATGTAACAAATTCTTCATCACTAAATAAAATTTCTTTTACCGATGTCTCATTGGTAGTTATTTTTAACCATCCAACAGCTGTAGATATACATGCAGTATTTTTATTGCTATCCATCAACTAGAAAAATTTTATTTTGTTTATCGCCATTTGTTTTAAAAGTACGCTTGAACGATAACGATCTTCTTGATACATTTCATATAAATCTTTTAATCGTTCAACAACAACTTCAAGACCAATTTCATCTGCCCATTTTAATAAACCTTTAGGATAATTTACACCTTTCGTCATTGCCAAATCAATATCTTCATTAGTAGCAATTTTAAAATAAACGGCATCAGCTGCTTCGTTGATTAACATGGCTATTACTCTATCAAAAATTATTCTACCAAGAATCGGATCTTTAGTAGGTTCAGGATTAATAGCACCTTCAGTATAATCATAATAACCTCTTCCAACTTTTCTTCCAAGTCGATTTGATTCTACCATTTTCTTTTGAATAATTGATGGACGATAGCGTGGATCAAAATAACATTGCGTCCAAACAGTTTCCGTTACGGTATAATTAATATCATTACCTATCAAATCCATTAACTCAAATGGACCCATTTTAAAACCACCTAAATCTTTTAATGCCCAATCAATTGTCGCTTGATCTGCAATTCCTTCTTCACATATTCGTAATGACTCACCATAAAATGGTCGTGCAACACGATTAACGATAAAGCCGGGAGTATCTTTAGCATGCACTGGAACTTTATTCCAATCCAACATCAATTGTTTTAATTGAGAAGATAAACCTTCATTCGTTTGCACTGCGGGAATAATTTCCACCAATGGCATCAATGGTGCTGGATTAAAGAAATGCAATCCAATAACACGATTCGAATTTTTACAAGAAGCAGCAATTGCAGTTACAGATAATGAAGAAGTATTACTAGCAAGAATCGTATTTGAAGAAACTATTGTTTCTAAATTACGAAATAACTCTTGCTTAATTGGCAACAATTCAACGATTGCTTCTATAACTAAACCTGCATTTTTTAAATCTTCCAATTTATAAGCAGGAAGAATATTATTTTTAATTTGAGTTGCTTTCTCTAAAGTAATTTTTTGTTTCTCAACAAGTTTATTTAACATTAATGATAAGCTAGCAATCGCTTTATCTACAATTTCTGAGCGTGTATCAAAAAGAAGTACTTGATGTCCTGCCGTTGCGCCTACTTGAGCAATACCCGATCCCATAGCTCCAGCGCCAATCACTGCTACGATACAATTTTTATCAAGAATTAAATTATTCATTTTAAAATTATTCTCCTTTAAAAATTGGTTTACGTTTTTCTAAGAATGCATTCACACCTTCGTTATAATCGGATGTTTCACCAGCTTCGGCTTGCATTAATTCTTCAAGTTTTAGTTGTTGCTCTAAAGTATTACTTAACGACTCATTCAACAATTTTTTCGTTAACCATAATCCTCGTGTTGGCATTGAAGCTAGTGTTACAGCAATCGCCATTGCATCTTGCTGCAATTGATCATCTGCACAAACTTTGTAAAGCATACCGAGTTGCAAAGCTTCGTTAGCACTTACTTTATCACCAAGCATCATCAATGCCATTGCTTTTTGAAATCCAATTATACGTGGAAGAAAAAATGTTCCGCCGCTATCAGGCACTAAACCAATTTTACTAAATGCCTGAATAAAATTTACGGATGTTGCGGAAAGAATTATATCACATGCAAAGGCAATATTCGCTCCTGCACCAGCAGCAACACCATTTACGGCACATACAACTGGCTTCTCTAATGTTCTTAATAATTTGATTATTGGATTATAATGATCACGTACAATTTTTTGAATTCCATATCCATTGGGATCAATTGCTTCTGCTAAATCTTGACCCGCGCAAAATGCTTTTCCTTCTCCGGTAATTAAAACACAACGTACCGACTTATCTTCACCATACGTACGAAGTGTGTCTTGCAATAACAACGCCATTTCGCGATTGAAACTGTTGAATTTTTCCGGTCTATTGAAACGAATAATTCCTACGTTTCCTTCTCTTTGAGCAATAATTGAATTCATATCGATTATTAGAGCTGCAAAGTAAGGTAAAATATAGGCTGGAGTAGAGATAAATCATTAGTAAAACAATATAAATTCACACTTTTTCAATGAAATTGGTGATTAATGTTCCTATCCGAAGTAAAGGAAGCTAAAAATAATAATGCTACTTCTTAATAAAAAAAACCTTTAAATTTATATAGGAAATTTTCAAAGATTTTTTTAAAAACTAGTTTAAAATGAAATTTTCCATTTCTTTTAAAATTGCGTTTGTTGCAGGTATTGAGGCTCTTTCAACATGACTATCTATCCATTCAAAAATATTCGGATTATTAAATAACTCTAAAAATTCTAATCGTAAATATTCTTTGACTGGCTCATTTGCACTTTTCATTTCTTCCCATATTCCAATTCGGTTTTCCAAAATATAAATAATATCTTCAAAATCGTGACTACTTCGGCCATCACTATTCCCACGATCTTTAAACGCTTCAAGTTTTGTCGCAATAAAATAGGGTGCGCTTAATATTTTTACAGTGAACTTTTCGTCAATCATTATATCAATTGAATAATTGAATCCATCAGAATACCATTTATTTTAAACCCAATTGAAGAGTCATCTGTTGGCATTATATCAACAATAATTCCTTCAATTTTATAACGACAAACTATTCCAGATTCAATGTCATTTGAAAAGCCAATCGATCTTAATTTTTCTTCTAGTTCTGTTCTGTTTTTATAGTTCAATATTTCTATTATAACATCAACATCTTCAGTAGGTCTTACTTCAAAAACCTGTCTCCCTTTGTCTGGGTATAATGATATCGTTGCACCACCAATAAAAACTACTTTTTCTTTTAATAATTCTAATGCTTTTGCAACAGCTTTAATTCTTGTTATGTTTATTTGATGCGTCATTTAATACGATTTTTTTTAATTCATTAACAGCATATTTGATCTCTCTAACTTTTCCTACTCTTATTACATCTACCAAAGCAAGTATCTTGTAAAATTCCTGATCTTCTTTAACTGCTTCGATCTGATTTGGATAAAAGGGTTCAATAGCTAATCCTATTATATTACTTTTTGTATCAGGCCAAACGAAATCTAATTCACTTAGAAAATTTTCTTTCATATTAGGATGAGAATGCGCTGTAGAAATTCCCCTCGTCATTGATCCAGGTTGTTGAGGGAAAACATACTTTACTCCATGTTCTAAAAATTCTAACAAATTCTGTCGATTGATTTTTCTTTTCTTATTATCAATAAGCCCTGCAAATTGGCTTCTATTTAATGATTCTGAAATTTCAGATATACTTATTTTCAGAGAAGTTGAAAGTCCAACTAACTGCCATTTTATGTCCCCTATTGAAATTATTTTTAATAGGATAGCTACATCTTGGGGGCGCATTCCATTGTGTTTTCTCATAGTACAAATATAAACGTTATTTCTCATTTCGCATATCGCGAAATGAGAAATAATATTAAATTAGTCTAGATTCCCTCTAATAATTAGGTCATTTACGGTGGGAAGGCGATTTAATTTGAACATTGAAATTAAAATTAAAAAAATATTAATCCAAATCTCTCCAAAACTCAATGGCATTTAAAATGCTCAAAAGGTTGATGGCAATTATCACAAAAATACAATGCCTTACATGCTGTTGATCCAAACTGACTAGTTATTTTCGTATTCTTTGAATCACAAAAAGGACAAGGAATAGGATTATTATTTGGATTTCCTAGAGGTAATAAATGTTCAAAAGTAAGTTTTTCGGGAGGTGCAATTCCATACTCCTTGAGTTTTTGTTTTGCGGCATCACTCATCCAATCTGTTGTCCATGCTGGTTTGAAAATAGTTTTAATCACCACCTTCAATCCTGCTGCATTTAGCTTTTTGAGAATATCTTCTTCCATCGTTTTAAGCGCCGGACAACCAGAATATGTTGGAGTAATATCAACTTCAACATGCTCATCAAAAACTCTAACTGCTCTTACAACTCCCAATTCAACTATGCTAATAGCAGGAACTTCCGGATCAGGAATTGAGTCGAGCAAAAGCCAAATTGCCTTTTCATTAAACTGTGTGTTGATCATTTTTTTTAATTACCATTTTGCATCCGGCATCGAACGCGGTAACGATTGCATCTCTGCTAATAAAAATCCTAAATGTTCTGTGTGAAAACCATTCATTCCACCTTTCGATTTATAACCTGCAACAGGAATTGTTAACGTAGCTTTTATAAATACTTCTTCAATTAATTGATTCCACTCCGCACGCAAATTATTTAAGTCAAAAGCAATTCCTTCTTTGATTAACAATGCATCAACATCATTCATTTCAAAAAGTTCATCAATATACGACCATAAATCATTTGCAGCATTTTGAATACGTTGATGACTTTCATCTGTACCATCACCTAAGCGAATTACCCATTGACTGGAGTGTCGTAAATGATACGTAACTTCTTTCAATGATTTCTCTGCTAAACCAGAAATTGTTTCATCATTACTTTTCACTAATCCACGAAAGTGCAAATAGGCAAATGCTGAAAAAAGAAATGAACGCATCATTGTAACAGCAAAATCTCCGTTAGGCATTTCTACTAACATTCGATTTCTATACGAGCGAACATCACGGAAATAAGCCAAGTCATCTTCACTTCTTCCTTTGCCTTCAACTTGTCCGGCATAGGTTAAAAATCCACGCGACTGACCAATAAGATCCAATGCCATATTACTCATTGCGATATCTTCTTCGAGAATTGGTGCATGGCCACTCCACTCTGCTAAACGTTGTGCTAAAACCAAAGCGTTATCGCCGATGCGTAAATTATATTCGAATAAAGCGTTTTGCTTTTCCATTAAACTTGTTTGATGCCTTCAGGCGTTTTGAATGAGTTTGGCCAACGATATAATTTATCATTTGCTGGATCGAAAAAGGGTCCCATATCATCTGGTGTGGATGCAATTATTGCAGATGAAAGTACAACCCACATATTTATTGCTTCCATTCGTCGTCCGTAAACATCACGAGCATTTAATAATGCCATTTCTGAATCTGGAGCATGAACACTACCTGCATGTTCGTGTGGAGCGCCATCTTTTTTTTGCGTAAACACTTCCCATATCGGCCAATCTTTTTTTGAATCTGACATCTCTATTTTTTATCGTTAATCAATCGCAAAAATTATCAAGCAACTTTCTCTTTTTTTAATGAATATGCAGTTGCAGCATCTCTCACCCACTGACCATTTTTATGTGCATCATTACGTTGCTTCAATCGTAATTTATTACATGGACCATTGCCAATAATTACCTCATTAAATTCAGCCCAATCAATTTCACCGAATTCATAATGGCGAGTTTCTGTATTCCATTTTAAATCCTTGTCTGGAATTGTTAAACCTATCGCTTCAGCTTGTGGAATTGTACGATCAATAAAACGTTGACGTAAATCATCATTTGTATTTAACTTCACTTTCCATTTCAACAAATCACCAGAATTAGGAGAGTTTTTATCACTCGGTCCGAACATCATTAGTGTTGGCCACCAAAAGCGGTTCATCGAATCTTGAGCCATCGCCTTTTGTTCATCGGAACCTTTCATGAGATATGCCATGATCTGATATCCTTGCTTGTTATGAAAATTTTCTTCTTTGCAGATACGTACCATCGCACGAGCGTAAGGGCCATAAGAACATTTTGCTAAAACAGTTTGATTAACGATTGCTGCGCCATCCACGAGCCATCCGATTGCGCCCATATCAGCCCATGATAAAGTAGGATAATTGAAAATACTTGAATATTTGGCCTTTCCACTCATTAACATTTCGTTCATTTCTGACCGATCCATTCCTAATGTTTCGGCTCCACTATAAATATAAAGACCATGTCCGGCTTCATCTTGAACTTTGGCAATAAGGATAGCTTTGCGAGCAAGACTTGGTGCGCGAGTGATCCAATTACCTTCGGGTAACATTCCAATCACTTCTGAATGTGCGTGCTGCGACATCATACGTAATAGTTGCTTACGATAACGCTCTGGCATCCAATCTTTTGGTTCAATTGTTTTACCAGATGCTATCTTTGCATCGAATTCAATTTCTCGTTGGCTATTGTCTTCGATAATGTTTTTCTGATCCATAAAAATTGTGATTCTGTTTATTGATGGTAAAAATACGAGATACAAAGTCACTGTACAAATGAGATCCATCATAAATTATAAAAGAACTGTAAATATTGTTTGCAAAATTTGTGAAACATGAATTACCTTTTAGAGTATAAACCTCATTGATATTGTGTACTCTTGCTTAATTATCACTCGATCCTTTCATTATATTTGCCCTTATGAAAATACTACATTACCTGTTGATATTGACCATGTTAAGTTTGGTCTTACCATCCTGCCGAAGCGTTAAAGAAGTTACTTACTTTCAAAAAGATGATTCATTAGTAACCAAAAATTCGAAAGTAATTTATCCAAACTTTAATCAGGATGCTGTAAACAAACCAGTTATGCCATCCTTTTTAGCAGTAATACAGCCGCATGATATTCTATCAATTTACATCACGAGCTTAAGTCCGGAGGCTAGTAGTTTTTTTAATACCATAGCGCCTGGATCTGGTCCAACTTCAGATAATTATTCCACAAAATCAGATATTGGTTATTTAGTTGATGAGAACGGGAATATTGAGTTACCATTAGTTGGAAAAGTAAAATTAGGAGGTTTAACAACATCACTAGCACACGATACATTAGTTAATCGTTTAGAAAAATATTTACAAGTTCCCTCTGTTAGAGTTTATATTGTTAATTTTAAAATTACGTTAATCGGAGAAGTTAGTAAGCCAGGAGTATATAATGTAACGAATGAGAAAATTAATTTATTGGAAGCAATTGCGTTAGCAGGGGATCTTACCATCTTTGGAAATAGAAAAGAAGTAACTTTAATTCGAGAAGTGAATGGTGAAAAAATTTTTACAACGATTAATTTAACGAAAAGAGATTTATTTAATGCGCCTTATTATTATTTACACTCGAATGATATTCTTTATATTCCACCAGTAAAAAGTAAAGTTGCTCAAACAGATAATTTTTACAGAATATATCCAATAATTGTGAGTACTGTTACATTACTCGCATTACTTGGTGTAAGATTTATTAATTAAAAGTACGCGGCAAATTCCATATCATAATAGTAGAAAAACAATGAGCGATTCAAATCAACAACAAATTAATAATCCATATCCTAATCAAACGCAGGCCATTGGTGCAAACGAACCAATGAACCAAATAAATTTGAAGCAGATATTCAACAAATTTTTTGTACGGCATTGGTATTTGTATGTATACACTTTAAGTTTAGCAATTATTACAGCTTATTTTTATAATTGGTATTCTACTCCTGTATATTTTACAAGTTGTACTGTTTTAATTAAGGATGCATCGCAACATTATAATTCAAATGATTTATTATCTCAATTAAATTCTTTTAGCGCGGAAGGTGGTGTTGATAACGAAATAGGAATTATTCGATCACGACAATTAATTACTAAAGCATTAAGTGAGCTTCAATATGGAAAATTATATTACATCCAAGGAGATATAAAAACTAGTGAGATTTATAAAGACAATCCTATTCGATTAGATATTGATACACTTTACAATGGTGCTTATCGAACAAATTTAGAAATTGGAATCCTCAATGATTACAAATACAAATTAACTTACACATTAAAAAATCGCGAATTCATTGGCTACTATCTTTTAGGTAAAAAAGTAAATACAGAAATTGGAAAGTTTACAATTAATAAAACTCTTGCATTTGATAATAATCTTTTCAATCATCCAACATTTAAGAATAGAGCATTCTTAATATCAATAGCTGGATTAGAAAACATGACTGATGCATATCAATCCATGTTGAAAGCAGACAAGGTAAGTTCGAATGCTACCTTATTACAATTATCGATACAAGGAACAGTACCGTCTAAAAATGAAGCCTTCTTAAATAAACTTTGTGAATTATATATTCAAAAGGGAATTGAAATAAAAAATGAATATGCAGTAAATACCTTAAAGTTTATTGATGAACAGCTGGGTTTATTAACGAATGATATTGATGTTAATGAAAATAATGTGGAACAGTTTCGTGTTAAGAGAGGCATAACAGATATTAGTATCGAAGCCTCTTCCTACTTAGAAAGTGTTAAAAATTTCGACAACTCCATTTCAGAGCTTCAAGTTCAATTAAGTTTTCTTGATTATTTGGAACGTTATGTTTCTGGTGGCAAGGAATTATCAGGTAATATTTCACCTGCAAGTATTTTAGTTGACGATCCGCTATTAAGAACATTAATAATAAAATTAAATGATCTGGAGAATAAAAGAAAATCAGCATTGTCGATTGTGAAATCTGATAATCCAATTTTAATTAGTCAGAATATAGAGATTCAAAATACTAAAAGTGCATTAATTGAAAATATTAAGAGTTTAAGAAATGGGTTGAAAGCTTCTCTGAATGAAGCATTATCACAAAAGGGAAATGTACAAGGCAAATTAAGGTTATTACCTGGTGCGCAACGTGAATTACAAACGATGTTAAGAGGTTCAAGTATTAAAGAAACACTCTATTCGTATTTATTGCAAAAACGTGCTGAAACAGCAATACTTTTAGCATCTACCACTGCAGATAACAGAGTAATTGATGCGGCAAGAACCTATCCACATCCATTAAAACCAGTAACGAGTTTAAGTTATTCAATTGCAATAATATTAGGTTTAATTATTCCTGCATTAATAATTTATTTTCGTGATATACTCAACGACAGAGTTAATGATCGTTTCGATCTAGAACGATTAACAAGCATTCCAATATTAGGAATGATAGGACTAAGTGCTTCAAAATCGAACCTTGTAGTTACAGAGAAACCAAATTCACATATCTCTGAAGCATTTCGTTCTATTCGAACAAACATGCAATATTTTAATGCTAATAAGACTCAAAATACAATAATGGTTACTTCTTCGATTTCATCGGAGGGTAAAAGTTTTTGTTCTATAAATCTAGCAGTAATGTTGGCAATGTCGGGAAGAAAAACAATCCTTGTGAGTTGCGATTTAAGAAAACCAAAAATTACATTGGGGTTTGATTTCATAAGTGAAGTTGGACTTAGTAACTACCTAATTGGTATTGCTAATGAAAAAGAAATAATACAAAACTCAGGGACTATACCAAACTTAGATATTATACTTTCTGGACCGAAGCCGCCGAACCCTTCAGAATTAATCATCTCTCAACGTATGGATGATCTATTTGAAAATTTGAAAAAAAATTACGACAATATTATATTAGATACCCCTCCTATTGGGTTGATAACTGATGCAATGGTATTATCAAAATACTCTGACATTAACATTTATGTCGTTCGTCAGGGAGTAACTAGAAAACATCAATTGAATTTCATTAATAAATTATATTTAGAAGGCAAAATTAAAAATGTTTGTATCATTCTAAATGCTATTAAAGCGGCGAATCGTAGTTATGGATATGGCTATGAATACTCGTATGGATATGGTTATGGCTACGGTTATGGCTACTATGAAGAAGATGAAAAAGGAAACTCTAAAAGCATTTTAAGTAATTTATTCAAAAGCAAAAAGAAAAGTTCATGATCCATGAATAAGTATTCAAAAAGTATATTGTGATTAAGGGTATAATTGAAAACGTTAAGAATAAATTCAGAAAGAACTTCGACCATGAATCTAAGAAACTGATTAAAAACAGTTCGTGGGTATTCATAGCGAATGCGCTAGCTGTTGTACTTGCTTTTTTAAGATCTATTTTAATTGCTCGAGGATTAGGTGCAACAACATTAGGAACTTATGCTGTGGTGATTGCTTTTGTAGTGACTATTCAAGAAATTTTAAAACTGAATGTTGCATTAGGAATAATTCGTTACGGCGCTCAATATGTTTCTGAAAAACGTCCAGACAAACTAATTGCATTATTAAAAGTAGGAATTTCTGCAAGTCTGTTGAGCGCACTAGTTTCTGTAATCATTATAGCATCCTTAACAAGTTTAATCTACCCTCACTTCTTCAGCGTTCCCGGATTAGAAAAATTTATTATATTATATTCCATAATAAATGGCTTTTCATTTCTTGATAATATTGGCAGAGGTGTTTTGAAAATATTTAATAAGTTCAAATTAAACTCTATCATACAAATGATAATGGATGTTTTTGAATTTAGCATGATCGCCATTTGTATATATAAATACCCACATAATCTTGAATATTTCTTTTATACAGTAATAATAACAAGATTTATTAATTCAATGATTTGTAACTCATCAGTTATATTTGAGTTGAAAAAAGAGTTGGGAAAATATATTACTTCAAAAGTATCATTAATAAAAAGTGATTTAACTGAGATTAGACATTTTATTCTTGGTAGTTCTTTCAGTAATACACTAAAAATATTTATGAATCAAGGAGACATCCTAATCCTAAATTCATTTGGAAACCCACACATGGTAGGAGTTTATACAGTTGCGAAAAAATTAGGGTATTCTGTTTTAGCAATGACAGATCCCTTAAGTATTTCAATCTATCCCCAATTGTCACACTTGGTTTCACAAACTAAATTCAAAGAGGCTAAAGTGATGATTAAAAAAATTACAGTAGCGACTTTTATTCCTATTGCGATTTTTCTTGTAGGTGCTTACTTCTTTAAAGATTTTATCATAGTTCGCGTTTATGGAAAAGATTTTGTTGAAGCCAGTGATCCCTTTTTTATTCATCTCATTGGCGCTGTTCAATCGGCCATATTCTTTTGGTGTGTTCCATTAGTGCAAAGTTTAGGGCTAACAACAATGCGGCTAAGGGTGTATACCATGGCTTTAATACTTGAAGCCATAATTGCTTTATTTCTAGTAAAAATAATGGGACCAAGTGGTGTTGCAATTGCATTATTATCTGCGAACGTCCTTATATCAATTTTATTTACGTGGTATTGTTTTCAACACATGAATTTAAAAATTAGTAATCAAGAAAATGATATGCAATCCATGAATGCATCTAAAATTATATAGTTCTATCATTAAAATAAATAAGTATGAAATTATCTGATGTATGGAAATTGATTTTATGGGAAGGAATAAATCAATCACTACTTAAACGTAAGCGCAATAAAATTTATATATTTCCATTAGATTTTCACGGAATAAATATTGGTTGCGGTCTACATAACCCTCCTAAATGGAAAGGGATTGATGGTGGTGCAACGCATTATATTGCAAAAAAATTACCGGGTCCAATTTTCAAATTGTTTTATAAGGGGTTCAACATGCATAAAAATTATACGTTACAAGAGTATAAAGATAAAGTTAAAAAATTAGATTTGGTTCATCACGATTTACGGTTTGGACTACCTTACGAATCTAACACAATTCCTAATGTTTATTCCTCGCATTTTTTTGAACACTTATTTAGAAAAGAATCTTTAACATTGTTGCAAGAATGCTTTCGTGTAATGAAAATAGATGGATGTATACGAATTTGTGTTCCATCTTTAGTTCAAGAAGTCGACAAAATTAAATCAGCAATAGAAGCTTATGACAATGCAGATATTATTCCTATACAAAAATATGTTACGTGGAATATAGTAGGTTATAGCTCATATTATTCTAATCATCACTGGATGTATAATTCGAAAGAGCTTGCCTCAATTCTAAAAGAAGCTGGTTTCTCAGAAATTACAGAATGTAGTTACCATCAAGGAACAATGGTAGATGTAGATGTATTAGATAATAGAAATGGAATCTATTACGAAGCCTTTAAAAGGATTTGAAAAATAAAATGGAAAGTAAGCCAATCGTTATTTACCTATCACCTTACGACATATTACGACCTCGCACAAACCAGGTAAGTGATGTGCGTTTCAGCGAGGGGTTTTCTCAGAATGGCTGTGAAGTACATTTAATAACTCCATTTGTATATAGATCTGACAATATTAGCAAGGAATCAGTGCTAGAAATTTATGGATTAGAATCCCCAATTCAAATTCATTATTTAGCAACGAATTTCAAAAAAGATATTTCAGGAAAGTTCAGTTCTTATTTATTAGCATTTCTCACAACGATTAAAGTTTTTTCGGTAATTAAAAAAATCCCTCAAAATAAAAGCATTTATATAATTTCACGAAGTGCGTACTTATTACAAGCATTATTATCTATCAGAAAAATATTTGTCTCAAAATTTAAAAGTAGTACATTGATATTTTGGGCTCATGACTTTAAACAAAAATCAACCTTTTTGAAAGTATATAAAGAATGTGACTTTTTACTAGCCACAAATAGTTCTATTATTGATGATTTATGCAAATTAGGAGTAAAACCCATTGAAAAAACACATGTTACATTAAATCCAATTACTAAAGCTCAATCAGAATTTAATATCTCAAAAGAAGACGCGCGTAAAAAAGTCGGATTGGATAAAATCAACGAACCACTACTAGTTTATACTGGTAAAGTTGCAATCGACTATTACGAAGAATTGGAATATATCCTAAAGGCAGTAGCTAAAAATCCTCATATCAAATTTATATGCACCGGCGGTAAACCAGAAGCGATTCGTTATTGGCAAAATTGGTGTGCTCAAAGAAAAATAAATAACGTTATTTTTACTGGATATATAAATGATTATAGTAAAATAAAATATTATCAATATTCGGCTGACATCCTAATATCCTATTATACCAAACAAGGTCATGATGTCAACTATAATTTACCTAACAAAATTTGTGAATATATGTTGAGTGGAAATATTATACTTTCCCCTAATTATCCTGCAACAAGAAATTTACTTACAGAAAACAATTGTTGCTTTACAATTCCAGAAAACGAAGTGGGATTGTCAAAAAGCATAAACTTTATTCTAGAAAATAAAGAACTAATGAGCACAAAAGCAGCAAAAGCAAAACTATTAGTTTCAGAAATCACATTTAAAAAAAGAGGGAAATTAATATTGGATTTTCTTCAAAAAATTTAATGGACAACGAAAAGCTAAAATATTATTTACAGCATGGCTATCTTGGCTTGAAAAGTGGCATATTGGCAATTTTATTGCCGAAATTAATTAATACCATTGCAGCGAAAAAAACATTTGTTTTCATAAAAAAAAACTGGGATGCACACAATTTTAATCAAACTGTCTCATTAGCAAAATATACAGGTGAAAATACAAATATTGAAAACATTAAAATACTACTAAACGAGTTCCAAACAGATTCATTATTTGCTGCAATAGTTCATGGCAGCATATCAACAAATGAAATTGTAAATTATAGTGATTTTGATGGCATTTTAATTATTGATGAATCGAAAATTAATTCTGTAAGTGAATTAAAGTCACTTCGGCAACTTATTATTCGAACAGAATTAGAGATGATGAAAATTGACTCATTACAGCATCATGGTTGGCAAATTATTCTAAAAAGTGAAATGTCAAATTATTACGACTCCACCTTTCCTTTACTTTTAATCCGAAAAGGGAAGTTACTTATCCATGCACATAATACACTAAATTTTTACGTAAACCCAGAAAATCAAAATTATAAAACCGGTTTTAGCAATATAAAAAAAAGTATTTTAAAGAAAATTACTTCTGGAGAATTTCAAAATAATTTTTACACTTTCAAAAATTTTATATCTGAGTTACTATTGATCCCTGCATTATACTATCAAGCTTTGAATAATGAACCCATATTTAAAAAAGATAGTTTTGAATGGATAGAAAATAATTTAGAAAAGAAATACTATTCAATCTTTGTGGAATTGTCTGTGTTAAGAACAACGTGGGCCCAAAGTGAAGTTGATGAATCAAAAGAACGTTTAGCTAATAAATTGAAATTATTAAAAATAGTATCAACAAAATTTAGAACGAAGTTGCCAGCGAGATATAAAGAATGGCTTAATCCAATAAGAAAAGAAATGTTGCTTCAAACATTGGATGAAATGGCAAATAAAATAGATTTAAAAAATTAGTGAAAAACCTTAAAATAGGCATACTTGTTTCGTCGGACCTAGTTCCTGCCTATATAAATAGGTGCATTGATGTATTGCAAAATTTTGAGGAAATACAATTATCTGTCTTAAAAATTAACTTGCCTTACGAAAGGAAAACAATTAGAGAAAAATTTGCAAATTGTCTTTTCAAAATACCATCATTGCTAAAACCAGAAAAAATTAAATTGAAATTTAATTCTATTGAGGACTTTGAAATATCAAAATTTGATGTAGTATTTTCTTTTAATAAGTTTTTTTCCTCAGAAGGTGAAAAAAGTACAAACCTATTCAACATTCCATATTTCTCCAACTTAACAAATAAATTTTCAAATTTCATTGCTTCAAAAATACATAACAATGAATCAAACATTGTTATATCAATTTATAACTCACAAGGAAACGTGATGCTTTCTCATCGCCTTAAAACTTACCTTCAAAGTTATACTAAGACATATCAATCAGCATTAAATGATTTGCCGAATTTAATTAGTGATTTTATAAAAAGATACGATACAATTTTAAATGAATCGCATTTAGATGAGGTTTCAATTCAAAGTGATAGCCGAATTCCAATAATTAGTACATACTTAAAGCAATTTATAAATTTATTATTTCTTCGATATGAAAATCTCTGTGGATTAACAATATGGAATGTTGGTAAAATTAATATGCCAATTTCGGAATTTGTATTCAATAATACTTCCCAAGTTAACATTGATTGGTTAGAACCTAGTAATGGACGAAATTTCAATGCCGATCCTTTTGGAGTTTTTGATGAGAATGAAGAGTTTATTCTTTATGAATATTATGACTCTAAAAAGAAAAAAGGAATTATCAAAATCAAATCATCCATCAATGATAAATCGGATCAAATAATTCTTGAAAAACCTTATCATTTAAGCTACCCATTTCTATTTCAATTTGAAGATGAGTGGTATTGCATACCTGAACAATGCCAATCGAACCAATTAGATCTTTATAAACTTGATAAATCATCTAGAAAATTGACATTTTGTAAAACAATCATCAATGAAATTGCAGCAGTAGATCCAACAATTCTATTTTATCAAGATAGATGGTGGCTTTTTTGCACTGATTCAAACAACAAAGGCGCTGATTTAAGATTAAATATTTATTTTGCCGATAATCCACTCAACAATTGGTTTCCTCATTCACTAAATCCAGTAAAAACAGATATTAGCTCTGCACGACCTGCCGGAACTCCATTTCTTTATAATGAAAAATTAATTAGACCATCCCAAAACAGTAGCAAAAGTTATGGGGGTAGCATCATAATTAATGAAATCGTTAAACTAACCACGACTGAGTTTCTAGAAATTAAATTAAAACAATTAAATCCGAATATATTTGAAGGAAGTTATCCTGACGGAATTCATACAATTTCTTCATTTGGAAATTGTACATTAATTGATGGCAAACGTATTGAATACAAATTCAAACATTTTCTAAATAGATTATTAAGATAATGTCGTTACTGAAATTTATCAATCGACCAGAATTTAAATTGCGATCATCGTATGATGAAGCAATTAATATTATCTCAAGCGATCTTATTAAAATTGAAGGTGTCAAAGCAATTTATCAGTTTGGAAATATTACAACGCCAGGAATATCTGATTTAGATTTATTGGTTGTAGTAAAAAATAATATTAAAATCCAACAAAATGGTTTTGAAAATTATCCATCGAAATTAAAATATTTATTTACGCATGGTATAATGGCATTATGTGAAGATCATTTTGAAAAAAATAATTATTATAGCATTTGGAGTGATTATCATTTAATAAATGGAATAAATTCAATATCAGAAAATGGTGTTAAAAGATCGAATGAAGAGGAAACGATATTGAAAAAGCAAATTGCACTTGAATTTATTTTAATGAATTATATTGACATAAAAATACAATTGGAATATGGCGTTATTAAATTACGATCGCTTTTACAACATATCAAAGGTATTAAATACGATTTGGCATTCTTAAATATCACGCACATCTTGTTAAACCAATTGCTAGATGAATTAAATTATTGGATAAAAAATTGGTTTAACGAAACACCAAACGATAAAGCATTATCAGATTTTGTATTTAGATTTGATAAAGTTTATCAGTTATTTGTAGAAGATGTCTTTTCAAAGGAAATATTATATCTGCCAACAGCTGAATCAGTAAAAATCTCAAAAAAAATAATTATTGAAAATTCAAACAGCATTAGCTTTACAAGGAATGGATTTATTTTGCCGCCAATAATTCATCTTTTCTCAGGAAATAAATTTATTAAAATGCAAAACAAATTGAATAGCTTCAATTTTCATGCACCATTTACAAATATTAGTAAAGATCAAATACTAGTAGACCGATTCATTTTTTTGAGTGAGATGAAAACATATAACGATATTTATTTACCTAATTTTAGCACATTAACTTCAAGCATCACTGCAAAAATAATATAGTATGGAATTAAAAAACCCTGGTGCAGTAATTGAAAATAGCATTAGAATGAAATTGATGAACGATTTCTTCACTAATTTCGGACATGCAGAAGTTTTACTCGACTTAGGTTGTGGTGCGAGACCTTATTACGAATGTTACGCCTCACATTTTGATCGTACGATAGGTGCTGATCTAGCTGATTCCCCTTTCCCTAAAAAACAAATAGATATATATTGCTTCGCAACCAATGTTCCTTTGCCTGATGAAAGTGTGGATGTAATTTTATGCACAGAAGTACTACAGGACATAGCTGAACCCAATGATCTGATTAAAGAAGTTAAGCGACTATTAAAACCAAACGGAATATTAGTGTTAACAGTTCCATTTCTCGTTCCCATTGCAGATGGTATCTATGATCATAACAGATTTACTATTCACGGATTAAAATATCAGTTGACGAAAGGTGGTTTTGCCGTTCAAGAATTAATTCCAGTTTCAGATACATTTGGTGTGGCCATAACCTTATCGGTAAAACCAATACTCAAACTTTGGAATATCATTTCGAAAGCACTTCACATAAAGCTAATTTATAAATGGTTTAATCCATTATTATTCATAACCGTAATATTACCGCAAATAATTTATTTAGCAACAAAACAGTTACCACTATTTAAACAATTATACAATCGTTTTAACTATGGTCCAATTGGCTATGTAAGCATCTCTAAGAAATTAAAATAATGTCAAGAATTAAAGTACTGCATATTTTATGGTCAGCATCTATGGGCGGAATTGGCCGTGTAGTTATTAACTTATGCAATGCTCAACTTAGAAATGATCACCTTTCAATTGGTGTTCTTGTAGCGAAATCAGAAGGAGAATTGTTACCTCAATTAAAAACACTTGGAATAAAAATTCATGAACCTGGATTCATAAAAGGAAATGACAAAAGTAAAGAAGTGTTGTTAAATTGCAAAAAAACTTTTGAAGAATACGACATACTTCACTTTCATTCATTCAATCCTTCATTAGCTAAACTCGCAGTAAAAAGTAAAAAGAAAATAATTTATACGGAACATGGCAATTTCGCTTTTGGAAGAAAGATGACCATAAAAGATTATATTGTTCGCTATTTTCAACAAATTTTTTTGAATAAGCAAGTAAATTTTATCACCTTCAATTCAGAGTTTTCAAAAAACACTTCCTTGAAAAGATTTGGATTGCAAAAAGTGAAAAACAAAGTTGTTTATAACGGTTGTGCTGATTTAAAAAAATCATTAAGCATAAATAATTTTCAACGTACCAAAGATGAAATCCTAATCACAACTATTGGTAGATTAGCAATTGTTAAAAGAATTGATCGATTACTTAATGCGTTTTCACTTTTTGATCACCACAACACCAGACTGCTTATCGTTGGTGAAGGTCCATTAAAGGAAGAACTAGAAAATATTTCAAGAGAAAAAGATATTACAAAAGATACTGTCTTTACTGGAATAAAAGATTCACAATCTATACTTCAAATTTCCGATATTTGTGTGTTTCCATCTCAAAATGAAGCTTTTGGTTTAGTCGCCATTGAAGCATATCAACAAGGAAAGCCAGTGATAGTATTTGCTGATGGTGGCGGACTTCCAGAATTGGTAAATCAAATAGAACCAGAATTGATTGTTAATTCGGAAAGTGAATTAGCAATATTACTTGAAAAAATGATAAAAGAAATTAACTTGTTTAATACTGACGAAAAAATTATACTAAGAAAAACTTTCGCCAGAAAATTTACTATTGAAAAAATGGAGTCTGAATTATACAGTATTTATAGCGAAGTGTTCAATGTGCGGAATTAACGGCTTATTTATTCTTAATGGAAGAATGCTTGCTGATGGAAATGAACTCATCAGTAAAATGAATTATTGCATTCGTCACCGCGGGCCAGATGATACTGGAATTTGGTCGGATGCAGAACGAGGAATTTTTCTTGGACATCAACGATTAAGTATCATCGATCTATCATCAACAGGTCATCAACCAATGCTCGATGGATTTGGTAATGCAATCGTTTTTAATGGTGAAATTTATAATTACAAATCTCTAAAGTCAGAAATAAAGGATTATCATTTTAAATCGGAAAGTGATACAGAAGTTTTGTTAAACTTATATGCAAAAAAAGGTCACAGTACATTAGAAGATTTAAATGGTATGTTTTCATTTTCATTTTGGAATAAGGAAAAAGAAGAATTACAATTAGCAATAGATCGCGCTGGGAAAAAACCACTTTATTACAGCACAATCAATGGTATATTTGCTTTTTCATCAGAAGTGAAATCTTTACTTTCATTGCCATGGATAAAAGCTAAATTAGATGACGAGGCATTATATCATTTTTTAACTTTCAATCAACTAAGTGCACCGCAAACAATGTTTGAGGGGATCAATAAACTGGAGCCAGGATATTTACTCACTGTAAATAAAAATGGAATTAAAGAACATCGAAAATATTGGGATGTAAATTATTCTGATTATCGAAAATTAAATGAAAAACAATTATGTGATAAAGTATTTGATGAGTTAACAAAAGCAGTAGATTACAGAATGGTATCTGATGTTCCAGTAGGTGCATTCCTTAGTGGTGGTGTCGATTCAAGTGCCGTAGTAGCACTGATGCGAGCAAAAAGTACATCTACAATTAAAACATATTCTGTAGGGTTTGAAGGGCAACCAGATTACGATGAAAGAATTTATGCGCAACAAATTTCAAAACAATTTAATACAGAACATTTTGAAAAAATTGTAAGTCCAAATGATATTGCAGAGTTTCTTCCAAGAATAGTAGACATTTTTGATGAGCCTATGGCAGATTCTACATGCATTCCAATTTATTTTATCTCACAATTAGCAAAACAAAATGGAACTATTGTAGTTCAAACTGGTGATGGCGCAGATGAACTCTTTGCAGGTTATCGAGGTTGGATGAAATATGAACAACTGTATCCTTGGTATCATCGGTATCAATTACTACCATCAATAATAAAAAACAGTATTGCAACGTTAGCAAGTGCGGAACAAAAAGAATCTGTTAATGCTGAAATATTACAAAGAGCTGCTCATGATCAAGAATTTTTTTGGGGTGGAGCAAAATCTTTCAAAGAACATACGAAGCGTAGTTTCTTAACTAATGAATGGTCATTGAAATTAAAAAATGTTGACTCCTATTCTATCATTAAAAAAGTAAGATCTCAATTTAGTGAATTGCAAAAATCAAATCCACAACTAGGAGATTTAGATTGGATGTGTTATCTTGGTTTCAAACAACAAATTCCTTGGAAGTATTTATACAGGATGGATCGTATTGGAATGAGTCATGGTATTGAAATTAGAAATCCTTTTTTAGATTTCAATATGGTTAACTTAGCACTTTCGATTCCATCAAAATTTAAGATCGAGAATGGTGAACCAAAGTACATTTTAAAGAAATCTCTAGAACGTATTCTTCCGCATGAAATATTATATAGAAAAAAAATGGGGTTCTGTGTACCATTACGTGAATGGTCAGGCGATATCATGTTGGAATATGTAGAAAGTAATTTACATGAATTTTGTAGTAACACAGGAATATTTAATGAATCTGGATTGCGAAAAAATATTGAAGAGATTAGAAAAGGAAATACAAAGTACACGAATAACCTTTGGACAATTTATTTTTTAATTGCTTGGTTTAAGAAATGGATGTCGGCGTAAAATGAAAAAAATACTGCTGATAACTAATATTCCCAACCCATATCGGGTTCCATTATTCAATGTTCTAAAGGAGCAAATGATGAAAGAGCAATTCCATCTAAAAGTTGTATTTGCTTCTGCTGGATACAATAGGAGATATTTTAAATTATCTTCTAACGATTTTAACTTCGATCATGTAATTCTTAACGGAGCTACAATAAGCTCTTCAAAAGATTCAGAGAAAACCTATTTTTTGTATAAAGGACTTTGGAAATTATTACGAAGTGAAAGGCCAAATAAGATAATCGTATCAGGGTTTTCATCTGCAACAATGATGGTATTTCTATGGCGAATTCTTACAGGAACGAAATATATTATTTGGTCAGGATCAATAGAAAAAGAAAATAGAAATTCTACAATTTTTCGTACACTTCAACGAAAATTTCTTTGTTCATTGGCAAGTGCCTTTGTTGTTTATGGATCGAAAGCAAAAGAATATCTCCAAAAATATGGTGCAAAAGAAAACAAAATCGCAGTAGCCATTAATACAGTTGATACCGATTTTTTCCATACAGAAACAGCGAGATTAAGAAATGAAAATAAAAAAATAGATAGTCCAATTACGTTTACTTATTTAGGTTATTTAGTGCCAAGAAAAAATGTGATACTTTTACTCGAAACGATAAAAATTGTTTCAAAAAGTAGAACAAATTTTCAACTTGATATTATTGGAGAAGGTTCTTCTAAAGTAGATTTAGAGAAGTATGTTCAAGAAAATGAACTCTCCTCCATCATAAAGTTTCATGGTTTTAAACAAAAAGAAGAAATACCTGCTTTCTTTGCAAAAAGTAACGCTCTTTTATTCCAAACAGATTTCGACATTTGGGGATTGGTTTTAAATGAAGCTATGGCAGCTGGAATAACTTGTTTATCCTCTATAAATGCAGGAGCAACATTCGATCTTATCCAAAATGGAGTTAATGGATATTCTGTTGATTTTAATGATAAAAATGCAATCGCCACCAAGATAATCAGTATCATTGATAGTCCAGAATTAGCAATGAAAATGGGGGAACAAGCTGCTGCATTTATACGTACAAATGCTACTCTTACTACATCATCAAAAGGATTTATCAATGCACTAAGGTTGGCAGAATAATATATTATGAAAATTAAGGATTGGATTAAATGGTACAAGAGTTTACACATATCACGAAAGTGGTTTGTAATTCTAGTATTATTACGACCAATCATTGATAGTTTTTATGGTCTCAAAGAATCATCAGCTTTAGCAAGCCCGTTATACATCGTTGGAGCATTAACCCCGTTTTTAGTTGTTGGTAGTTTCATGTCTCATAAATTTCCAAGAAAAAATAAAACATTTCAAGATATTCCGATGTCAATCTGGGCAATCTTTGTGGCATTTAATTGTTTAATATTTTATTTCATTGATTTATCGGTTGTCGCATTTGGTGATTTAATTAAATATTGCACTCCCTTTATTCTTTACTTCTACTGTAGAAGATTCGTACAATCACGACAAGATATGCTTGGACTATTAACCGCGTTTATGATTGGTTGTACGTATCCATTCTTCATGTTACTTTATGAATCAATAATCAATCCTATCGGAATTGATTATCTAAGTGCGGGACGAGGCGGAGGATCTCGGATTCGTGGCGAATATGCCGATATTATGAATTACGCAATTTATCTCGCAGCATTTTTAATTGCCATGGGATATCTGTATTTAAGATCCATTTATGAAAAAGGAATTACGATCAAGATAAAACCAATTTATCTTATCATAACATTAATATTTGTCCTTTATGGTTTAACAAGAATCAAACATGTATCCACTTGGACTGTTGCATTATTTTGCTTTGTACTTTTTATGTTTCACAACTTAAAAAATGTTAAAGGTATTGCAATGGTATTTGCATTAATGATTGTGATATTACCATTTTTTGCTGAAGATATTTATATAGCAGAAATTCAACCATTAATTAATAAAGAAATTCTAGTTGCAAAAGGGGAACGTGACTCTCAACAAGCATTAAATGGTAGAGTGAATAGATGGGAAAAATATATTGAAATATGGGAACAAATGCCAGCGATTAATCACTTTATTGGTGTAACAACTTCGAATTTTCCTGAAACTGATGCTATGATAAGCGCTGGAATGCACAGTGATTATATTCGTCTACTTTTTCTAAGCGGATTCATTGGATTAGGATTTTATCTGCTATCCATCTTTTTCATTGCATCTAATTATTTTGAATTACGAATACCAGAAAAATTTCTATTAGCTGCAAGTGTTAGCGCACTTGTTTTATGGTCGGTAAGTACAATACCTACTTTGTATGCTCCATTACTCTACTTTACTTATCCTATTTTTGCTTACGCATTACTTCCAAAAGAAAGACAATACATCAATTAATGAAGCGTAAAGTTGTTCTTATTTTGGGTAAAGTTCCACCACCGTATATGGGACCGTCAATCGCAACAGAAATTCTTTTGAAATCTGGATTGAATAATAATTTTAATTTAATTCATGTTGATACAAAAGTAAATGCTGATTTAAAAGATATTGGTAAATGGAGTTTTGAAAAAATAAAAAATTATTATATCATTTGGAAAAGATTGATTGAAAAAATTAAAACGCATCAACCAGATTTAGTTTTAATTCCAATTAGTCAAAGCACAATTGGTTTTTTAAAAGATTCTATTTTTATTTTGATAGCAAAGTTTTATAAACGTAAGACATTATTACATCTTAGAGGTAGTGATTTTAGAAATTGGTTGATTAAAACCAATAAAATAAATCAGTGGTATGTGCGTACATGTTTAAATACTACTAATGGAATAATTGTTTTAGGCAATAACCTCCGACCTGTTTTTAAAAATCTATTTGCTGATGATAAAATATTTGTAGCACCAAATGGAGGTAATTATTTAATTCCGTCAAGAACTAGAGAAAGCAATATTCTCCGAATTCTTTATCTTGGTAATCTTCAATCATCAAAAGGTATCGAAGATGTAATTGATGCCTCAGTAATTTTACAAAAATCGCACGCTAATAAATTCGAGTTAGAAGTAATTGGTGGCTGGCGAAAAGATGACATCAAGCAAAAGTGTTTAAGAATTATTGATGATAATAATCTACCAGTTCACTTCACACCTCCTGAATTAAGTAAAAATAAATTGCAAGAATTAAGTAATGCTGATATCTTCGTATTTCCACCCCGAGAACCTGAAGGACATCCTTGGGTAATTATTGAAGCAATGGCTGCTAGTTTACCAATAATAAGTACCGATCAAGGGGCAATAATAGAATCCGTCCAAGAAGGAAAGAATGGATTTATTGTTCCATCTGCAAATCCAAAAAGTATCGCCGAGAAAATGGCTATTCTTATCGATAACGAAGAATTAAGGCAACGAATGGGCGTTGAAAGTCGTAAAAGTTACGAAGCTAAATTCACAGAAAAAGTTATGGTAGAAAACTTATCGAGAATATTTAATATTGTAATTTCACAATAAAATTTATGGATCAACTAACGCAGAATTTAAAAGATGGAGCTATGCAATTGCTTGAGGTTCCATTTCCTGCTTTAATGCCAGGACAAATTCTTGTGCGTAACCATTTTTCATTGATCAGTGCAGGTACAGAAGGAAAAACTGTGAAAGATGCTCGCTTAGGTTATATCGCTAAAGCGAGAGCGCGTAGTGAGGAGGTAAAAAAAGTAATTCAATCTGCTAAAACAAATGGTTGGCTGGATACTTATAAAATGGTGATGAATAAATTAGATGCTCCATCATCATTAGGTTACAGTTGCGCTGGTGAAGTAATCGCTGTAGCAAATGATGTTCGTGGTTTTCAATGCGGAGATTTAGTTGCCTGCGGTGGTGGAACTGCTGTTCACGCAGAAGTGATTGTTGTACCCGTTAATCTATGCGTGAAATTAAAAGCGAATACTGATTTACGTCAAGCTGCATTTACAACTGTTGGTGCAATTGCACTTCAAGGTATTCGTCAAGCGGATGTACGTTTAGGAGAAAGCTGTGTAGTTATTGGACTAGGATTAGTTGGTCAGCTAACAATTCTTTTACTAAAAGCATCAGGCATAAAAGTGATTGCAATTGATATTGATTCAGCACAAGTAATTAAAGCAAATGAAATTGGTGCTGATCTCGCTGTCGATCGTAAAAATGAAAATTTAGAAGATCAAGTTTCGCATCTTACAAATGGATTTGGTGCTGATGCAATTATCATCACAGCAAGTACCAACTCAAATGATCCTATAGAACTTGCAGGGAAATTAGCTCGACAAAAAGGAAAAGTAATTATAGTTGGTGCTGTTCCAACTGGATTCAGTCGTAAGAATTATTATATAAAAGAATTAGATCTTCGAATGTCATGTTCGTATGGTCCTGGTAGATATGATAGTGATTACGAAGAGAAAGGTATCGATTATCCAATCGGCTATATTCGTTGGACAGAGAATCGCAACATGCAGGCTTTCGCGGATCTTGTTAGCAACGGTACACTAGATTTAAATAAAATCATTTCGCACGAATTTACATTTCAAGATGCACCAAATGCATATCAAATGATTCTTGATAAAACAGAATCGTTTGCTGGTATTCTTTTAAAATATGATTTATCAAAAGAATTAAAAAAACGTGTTCAACTTTCTATTCAATCTCTATCAGCATCAGAACCAGCATTAGCATTTATTGGTGCAGGATCATTCGCACAAAATATGTTGCTGCCGAATTTACAATCGAAAGCAAAGTTTATTGGAATAAGCACTGCTCGTCCTAATAATGCAAAATATATTGCGGATAAATATCATTTTGACTATTGCACAAATAATACAGAAGAAATATTTAATGATGATAAAGTAAATACGGTATTTATAGTTACTCGTCATAATTCTCATTTTGAATATGCATTGAAGGCTTTACAAAACAAGAAAAATGTTTTTGTGGAAAAGCCTCTTTGCATGAATGAATCGGAGTTAGATGAAATAAAAAATGCATGGTCATCATCCGGAAAAATTTTGATGATCGGTTTCAATAGAAGATTTGCTCCACTAATTACCAAAATAAAAAGTACTTTAAATAGTGATTTTCCTATTGCAATAAATTATCGAATCAATGCAGGAATAATTGCTCCCGATCATTGGACGCAAGATCCAAAAATAGGTGGTGGAAGAATCATCGGTGAAGTTTGTCATTTTATTGATCTTTGCAGATACTTAACAGGGTCCGCAATCAGAAGTGTTTCTGCAACGGCGATGAAATCAGCCGCAAATACGGAAGACACAATTATTGTACAATTACAATTTGAGAATGGAAGCATTGCAAATATCTCTTATTTTGCAAATGGCAATAAAGAACTTTCAAAAGAATATTTAGAAGTATTTAGCTCAGGAACAGTATTTCAATTGGATGATTTCAAAACATTATCTGTATTTGGTAAATCAAAAAGTATTCACAAAGTATCATCGCAAGATAAAGGACATAAAGCGGAACTAGATGCGTTTTTAAATTCAATAAGCAAAGGAAGTCCTGCTCCTATTCCATTTGAAGAATTATATGAAAGTATGCTCGTTACTTTTAAAGCAATAGAATCTATTCGCAATAACGGATCGAACATTTTAATTTCCTAATATGAGTGATCCGTTAAAACAAAAATACATTCATAAATCGCTAGAAGAATTACAACGCTATATTGAAGCTGAAGGATTTAAAGGTTATGATCCGTATGATACTTTAACGAGTACAGTTCCTTTTCATGTACTTGGAAAGTGGGGACCCATCATTGCAACACAAATTCAAAAACGTAATCCATTTAATATTCGAAAATTAATTGGAATTAAAAAAGATTACAATCCGAAAGGACTTGGATTACTGTTACATTCTTATGCAATTCTTCAACAAAAATTTCCTGAACGTTCTTATAAAAAACAATTAGAAGAACTTTATAAACTGATTCTAGAAAAAAGAACTTTAGGGTATAACGGAACATGCTGGGGTTATAATTTTGGATGGGCTAGTCCAGTGAAATATTTAAAACCCTATGCGCCAACAATAGTTGTTACAGCATTTATTGCAAAAGGATTATATGCCTATTTCAAAGTCAGTAATAAAGAAGAAATAAAGGAATTATTGCTTTCAATTGCACCTTTCATTTTAAAAGATTTACCACATACTATTACCGATGATGGTGTATGTATTAGCTATAGCACATCAATGCCCGACTGTTGTTATAATGCATCCTTATTAGCTGCGGAAACATTAGCGATACTTTTTAATTTAGATCCAAATCCGAAATACAAACAACTTGCATTGGAAGCAATTCGCTTTGTAATTAATCATCAACATTCGGATGGACATTGGGGTTATAGTTTAAATATTAAAACGGCAAAAGAACGTAAACAAACAGATTTTCATCAAGGATTTGTTTTAGAATCTATTTGGAATATCACGCAATTGTTAAATCATTCTGATGCTGCAATTACAAAATCATTGCAATCAGGAATTGATTTTTATGTTCCTAAACAATTTAGTAAAGTAGGTCGTTCGTATTGGAGATTACCATCAAAGTATCCCACCGATATTCACCATCAAGCACAAGGAATTATCACACTTGCAAGGATGTCGAAATTTGCTCCAGCGTATGCAATATTTGGAAAAACAATTGCAGCGTGGACGATAGAAAATATGCAAGATCCTTATGATGGACATTTCTATTTTAAGAAAATGAGATTTTACACAAACAAGATTTCATTTATGCGTTGGGGACAAGCATGGATGTTTTTAGCACTCGCAGAAATAATTCAACCTGAACAAAAATCATTATGAAACGATTTCTGATTTACATGGGACATCCTGCTCATTTTCATCTTTTCAAGAATACGATTTCAATTCTTCGTGAGCAAAATCATGAAGTAGAAATATTGATTAAGAAAAAAGATATTCTGGAAGATTTACTTCGTAATAATGGATGGGCATACACAAATATTAATCCTAAAGGTCGTGGTGATAGTAAGTTTGCGATTGCTTGGTCACTCCTAAAACGTGATGTAGAATTTTTTAAAGTAGCGAAGCGTTTCAAGCCAGATTTAATGATTGGAACATCGGCAGAGATAACACATATTGGAAAACTATTAAACATTCCGTCGATTGTAGTTAATGAAGATGATGCCGCCATTGTTCCACTATTTGCAAAACTTGCTTATCCATTTGCTTCAGCGGTTCTTGCTCCTAACTGTTGCGATTGTGGCAAATGGGAATCGAAAAAAATTGGTTACGAAAGCTATCATGAATTAGCTTATTTACATCCTGATCATTTCACTCCCGATTTATCAATAGTTAGAAAATATATTCAAGAAGAACATTATTTTATTCTTCGCTTTGCAAAACTTACTGCGCATCATGATGCTGGTCGTTCAGGAATAAATTTAGAGATTGCAAAAAAAATTATTGAACTGCTTTCACCAAAAGGAAGAGTTTATATTACCTCCGAACGTGAGCTTGAAAAAGAATTAGAACCTTATCGTATTGCAATAAATCCTTTGCACATTCATCATGCAATGGCCTTTGCTGATTTATACATTGGCGACTCTCAAACGATGGCTGCAGAAGCCGCTGTGCTCGGAACTCCTTCGTTACGATTCAATGACTTTGTTGGCGAAATAGGATATCTCGAAGAACTAGAACATCGTTATGGATTAACATTTGGCATCCGCACAAATAATGTGATAGGATTTTTTCACAAACTCAACGAATTAATTCTTGATTCCGATTTAAAATCAACATGGATACAAAGACAAAATAAAATGCTTGCTGAAAAAATAAATTTGGCAACCTATATGGCTGACCTTTTTATTAATTATTAGAGATAGTTTGGTGAATTAGCAAGTCGATATTTATTTGAAATAGCGCCTAACATTTTTCATAAGCGATTCTTAGATTATATTACAATTTGGATTTCGTTTTTAGCGTATGAAATCTTTTATTTGAACACTACCAATCTTTTAGTTGATATTGCATTCCCAGAAGTAACACTAATAAAATAAACGCCATCGTGTAATTGTGGTAAATTCAAATCCTGCATGGTACTCCATGTTGGTAAATTCATTTGATAAATCTTTTCACCCATTAAATTTCGAATAGTTAGAATACCATTTTGATTTTGCGGCATCAGATAACTTACTCTAAAATTTCCATCATGAACAGGATTGGGCTTAACAGAAAGATTTTTAATTGAAGACAGCTCATAAATTCCTACATGCGATAAAGTATCACACGCACTTCCAATAACAGGCCCTAAATAATAATTAGGATGATAAACATTACCCCTTGCTGAATAACAAGGAATTCGTAAAGCGTGTTGACGCATATCGCAGGAGATGCCATCACTATCGGGTTTATTAATGTAATTTAAATCAATATTACCACTTCCTGAAGTAACATATATTTTCCCTTTCGCAGCAAGGTATCCATACCAGAAATTTGTACAGGTAAAGCTAAATGGATAACAATAATTATCCTCAATTGCAATTGTGTCCAAACTAGCAGCAATATCAGATGTATCTGTGTTTACTTGAAACAAAGTGTTAAAGCTTCCAAAATAAATATATTTAGAATTAGGCGAAAATGCAATACAAAAACCACCTACTGGTGAAAGAATTTTTACTGTTTGCGGATTTGAAAACATTCCAGTACAACGATCAAAATCCAATATTCTTAAATTGTGGGTTCCTTGTCCACTGTTTAGATATTTAATGCTGTAAGTAAAATTATTTCCGTCAGGAGAAAACTGAACACTACCAGCAAAGAAATATGGCGCAGGTAAACCAGTATGCTGAGAAGTAATGGAACTAATTCCAGAAGGTGTTAATAATACTTTATAAATTAGATCACTGTTGTGTGATGTAACTACAATCCACCAGTCCCTTCCATTAGCATGCTTGCAAACTCCAATACCGGAATTTAAAGAATCTTGCAATTCAATAACATTTTTTTGTGTTACTGCACCAAGTCCACCATTTAACGTTTTATCGACAATGGTATAAAAGAGTTGATCCCACAAAGTATTATCAATATCATCAGATGTCTAGTGAAATAAAATATATTTTGTACTGTCTCCTGGATAGGGTAAAAAAACGGATGTATTTGTTACAGGCAAGCCAATACTACACCAGCTATCTGCAAAAGCACCTGGATTTAAACTATCACCGTTTAACATTATATTATTTGATGCATCAGCAATGTAGCAACCATTAGTATACATCAACAAGTTTCCATTTTCATCTGAAATATTTACTTGTACACCTCCGAAAGACATTGCAAAAGAAGCTGGGGAAACATTTAACGAAGTATCAGCGAACCCCAAAATGGCCCTTGTGCTGGTTACATTGGTATTAATGCCAGTATAACCAATCAGCCAGTTATGATTTAGTCCTTGTGTAAGAAGATTATTATACTGATTTATTAGGATCAGTACAATAATCAATTTGGAAATATGCTATAGTTTCAATGGTTAATTAGGAATCTTGATTTTATGATTGTTAAGATAATAAGTTCAATTGTATTGAAAGGGAATTGTAGTGAACAATTCCGATAGCTATCGAAATGAAGGATTACTATGATTTGCAGGATTAATTTATCTTGAACACGATTTGCAGGATTACTATGATTTGCAGGATTAATTTATCTTGAACAGTTCCGATAGCTATCGGAATTATAGGATTACTGTGATTTGCAGGATTAAAATAATTAAAAATATTCATCTACGTCCGTCCTTTGAAGGGCGAAGGGTAGGCCTTTATCTTGAACAGTTTCAATAGCTACCGGGAATGAAAGAATAAGTTTTAACCCTTACCCATAATTTTAATTTGTTAAGCAAAAATAAACATCTTAAATTTGTGAAACTTCATTAATGCAAGTCATAAATTATATTTAAATTGTGCCTATGGAACTTAAATTACTACTTAATATAACTCATTAAAATAAAACAAATGACATTTCAATTTATTCATGATGACAGAGGAAACACCACCGGCGTATTTATTCCAATTGAGGAATGGCAATCATTAAAGGCAAAATATACCGATTTACAAAAAGAAGAAGCTGAAAATGTAGTAGATCTTTCCACTTTTCAAAAACAAATTATTGATGAGCGCTTAAACGATTACTATAAAAATTCTGACAATGTTTTCAACTTTGATAAAACAATTGATGACATCGAAAACAATCTATGAGCTATACTTTTGTAAACAGACCGGATGTAGGCACTGATATAATTACAATAACCGATTATTATAAAAACATAAATCCAGAACTTGCCAAACAATTTTTGTTTCGTATTCGTGAAGCCAAAAAATATATTGCAAAATCTCCTTTGGGGTTTCAGGTAAAGTATAAAGAGGTGCGAACGCTTTTATTAAAATAATTTCCATATCACATTCATTACCTTATTGTAGAAAGCAAAAACCAAATCATCATTCTTGCCATCATTCACGCTTATAAAAATCCTGCGGATTTATCAAATAGATAATTACATTACAGCCCCGTTTTGCAAGATCAATTTCTTTAGCTATTTTTTAAATGCTTGCCGAAAAAATTAATTTAGCAAAGTATATGGCTGATCTTTTTATAAAATATTAGAGATAATATTATCAACTTGTCCTAACGAACAAAGGCAACCTCTCGGTTGCCTTTGCTGTAGTGATTCAGTTAAACATTCACGAGGAATAACTCTTTCAGTGTTTCAACGCAATAATCTAATTCTTCTTTTGTATTGTATCTGCTAAATGAAAAACGTATTGCAGGACGATCAGGGCTTGATTGAATTCCAGTTAAAACATGCGACCCAACATTTGTTCCCGAAGTACATGCGCTACCTGCTGAACAAGCAATGCCTGCAATATCTAAATTGAACAATAACATTTCCGAAATATCAGTAGGAGGAAATGATACATTTAAAACAGTGTACAAACTATTATCAGTAACATCACCATTAAATTCAATTCCTGAAATTTCATTTACTAAACGATCATGCATATAAGTCTTCAATCCTTTGATGTATTGAAGATCATGATCAATATTTTCATAAGCTATTTCTAAAGCTTTCGCAAGACCAACAATACCGTAAACATTTTCAGTACCGCCACGCATGTTACGCTCTTGCGCACCACCAGTAATGAAAGGCTTTATTTTAATTCGGTTGTTGATGTATAAAAATCCTACTCCTTTTGGTCCGTGAAATTTATGTGCAGCACAGGTAACAAAATCTATTGGAAGCGTTGAAAGATCATGCGTAAAGTGACCCATTGTTTGTACTGTATCCGAATGAAAAACGGCATCGTACTTTCTACATATTTCACCAACTTGTTGTAATGGCAATAGTGTTCCTATCTCATTGTTCGCATGCATCAAGGAAACTAACGTGCGATCATTTTCTTTTAAAAGTTTTTCGAGATCAGCTAAGTCAACATGACCTTGATCATCTACTTTTACTAAACTTAATTTTATTTCTCCACGATGTGCGAGATCTTCTAGTGTATGCAAAACTGCATGATGCTCGAGCGGAGATGTAATAGCATGCTTGATTCCTAAATCATGAATACAACATCGCAATGCCATATTGTTTGCTTCCGTTCCTCCAGAAGTGAAAAATAATTCGGAGGGAGTAGTCTTGAGTAATTGTGCTACTTTTTTACGTGCAGTTTCAAGAGCAGAACGAACCTCTCGTCCAAAAGCATGAATAGATGAAGGATTACCAAATTGATTACGCATCATTGGTATCATCGTTTCTACTACTTCAGGGTGTATTGCAGTAGTAGCTGCATTATCGAGATAGATTTTCATCCCAGATTTATTTTTAGATAATTTAAACTTATGCTTTCGCCATCATCTTAGAGAGGATGTCTTTAATATCAGAAATAATTTTTTCAGCAAGATTATTCGCTGTTGTCATCGATTGACTTTCAGAATAAATACGAATGATAGGTTCCGTATTTGATCTACGTAAGTGAACCCACTCATTGTCAAATTCTATTTTCACTCCATCAACAACATTAACAGGTTGCTTACTGTATTTATTTTTGATGCCTTCAAGAATTTCATCAACATCAATATCTGGAGTTAGTTCAATTTTATTTTTGGAGATAAAATAATCAGGATAGGAAGCACGAAGCATCGAACAACTTTTTCCATACTTAGCAAGATGCGTTAAGAACAATGCTATACCCACCAATGCATCGCGACCATAATGCAACTCAGGTAAAATAACACCACCATTTCCTTCTCCACCAATCACTGCATTAGTTGCTTTCATCATCTCCACAACATTCACTTCACCAACAGCAGAAGCGGAATATTTTCCTCCAGCTTTTTCAGTAACATCGCGCAAAGCTTTTGTAGAAGAAAGATTCGAAACAGTATTACCTTTTTTATTTTTCAAAACATAATCAGCAACAGCAACCAACGTATATTCTTCACCAAACATTTCACCATCTTCACACACAATTGCTAAACGATCAACATCAGGATCAACAACAATTCCTAAGTGCGCTTTTTTATTAAGTACTACTTTAGAAATCTCCGTTAAATTTTCTGGCAATGGCTCAGGATTGTGCGGAAAATTACCATTGGGTTGACAATACAATTCAACAATATCTTTCACGCCAAGTGCATTTAACAAAGCAGGAACAGCGATGCCACCAGTAGAATTCACACAATCAATTGCGATTTTAAAATTCTTTGCAGCGATTGCCTTTTTATCAACCATCGGCAAAGCAAGTATCGCTTCAATATGTCGAGCCATACTTTGATTGTCGAATGTAACTTGACCTAATTTATTTACATCAGTGTAAACGATTTCGCCACTCTCGGCTAAACGTAAAATTTCTTCGCCATCAGCAGCAGAAATAAATTCGCCTTTTTCATTTAATAACTTTAACGCATTCCATTGTTTAGGATTATGACTTGCAGTAAGAATTATTCCACCTTGTGCATTCTCAAAAGTTACTGCCATCTCAACAGTAGGTGTGGTCGATAAACCAGTATCCACAACATCAATTCCTAAACTACAAAGTGTTCCTGAAACTAAACTATTTACCATGCTTCCAGAAATACGTGCATCGCGGCCAATTACTACTTTGCATTTTTTATCAGGATTACGATTGGTGAGCCACATTGAATACGCAGAAGTGAATTTTACTACGTCAACTGGCGTTAATGAATCACCTGGTTTTCCGCCGATTGTTCCACGGATTCCAGATATAGATTTTATAAGCGTCATTTTAAAATTTAGAAATTATTATTAATAGAGATTGACGAAAATTCAATCTCTTACGAGCCCGCAAATATACCAAGAAAAGACAGAAGCCTCAAGTATTATTTCGTATTGTTTATACTCTTAGTTGCTAATAAAAAAAGCCAAAACATTTTAAGAATATTAATCTTCAATTTTAATGGTATGTCCCATTTTATCACGCTTAGTACGCAAATAAAATTCATTGTGTTGATTGGAATGAATCTCAATCGGAATGCGTTCTACAACCTCTAATCCATAACCAATTAGCCCAGCACGTTTTGTAGGATTATTGGTCATCAATCGCATTTTGCTAACGCCTAAGTCGCGAAGAATTTGTGCACCAACACCGTAGTCACGTTCATCCATATCAAAACCCAATTGAAGGTTCGCCTCTACAGTATCCAACCCTTGCTCTTGTAATTTATAAGCTTTCAACTTATTTAAAAGTCCAATACCACGACCTTCCTGATTCATATATACGATAACTCCTTTTCCTTCTTTCTCGATTGTTTCCATCGCTTTATGCAACTGTGGACCGCAATCACATCGGCATGAACCAAAAATATCACCTGTTAAACAAGATGAATGCACACGAACAAGTATCGGCTCATCTTTTTCCCACGTTCCTTTTACTAATGCAAGATGCTCCTGACCCGATGTAATTTGTTTGAAAGCAACTAACTCGAAATTTCCCCACTGTGTTGGCATCTTCACCTCCACTTGGCGCTCTATTAATGATTCTTTATTGAGACGATATTTTATTAAATCTTCAATAGAAATAATTTTTAATCCGAAACGTTCTGCGATGATCATCAATTGAGGTAGGCGCGCCATTGAACCATCTTCATTCATGATTTCAACAATAGCTCCTGATGGTTCTAGTCCTGCTAATCGTGAAAGATCAATACAAGCTTCTGTATGTCCTGCTCTACGAAGTACTCCACCTTTTTTTGCTCGTAATGGGAAAATATGTCCGGGGCGACCAAGTTCTTCCGGTCTTGTTTCGGAGTTTATAAGTGCCTTAATTGTTTTTGATCTGTCAGAAGCAGAAATCCCTGTTGTACATCCGTGACCAAGCAAATCAACGGAGACAGTGAATGCTGTTTCGTGTGAAGAGGTATTGTTATTCACCATCATTTCGAGATTTAACTCCTTGCAGCGCTCTTCAGTTATTGCAACGCAAATTAATCCTCTTCCATGAGTTGCCATAAAGTTTACTGCTTCTGGCGTAGCATGCTGAGATGCCATTAAAAAGTCGCCTTCGTTTTCTCTGTCGGCATCATCAACAACAATAATTATTTTGCCTTGGCGGAGATCTTCAAGGGCTTCTTCGATTGTATTTAGAACCGAAATTTCTATTTGTGAATCTTTCATGGTATATTAATTCTCCAAAGTTACGGATTACAATTATGCTGATGTTAAAACAGATGATTAGAAGCATAGTTTTAACACTTAATGATAAAAATCTTACATCAAAAAAGATGTGATTTTACATGAGAAATTTTAATCGACGTAAATTTTTCAGAGGAGAAAAATATTCTATCAGCATTAATCACAAGGGTTTGATTTACAGATGTAATGTTTTTATAAAAAAGAGGAACCTTAAGTAGTGAAGGGCGTTTAAATTTAACATAAGCACAAAGGGAATATCGGAAGTGCTTTCGTTCTTTAAACAAACATCGAATTAAGATAGGGTGGTCCCGTGAAAACGGGAATGGTTTTAGGTTGATGTCAGTTGAGGGGTAACCCCGTAAGGTTACCCTGGCCCTGACCTCCTATTCCGCTCTTAAAAATAAAATTGCCCCGTAAGGCAAATCCTATTGCCCTGTAAGGCATATCACATGGTTTTGGTGTTTTTAGGTTGATTGTCAGTAAGGGGGTAGCCCCGTAAGGCTACCCCAGACTGACATCTTAATCTAAAATCCTGTGTAAAAAAAGGAAAAAAACTTTGGTTAGCTTTTCTGGTTGATAGTCAGACTTTGGCAACCCCGTAAGGTTGTAAGCTCTGACGTTTTTTCAATGCAGAATTATGAATTCAGAATTATGGTAGCTACTACAACGTATCCCGATAATAATCTAAAGGGGTAGTGATAATTCTGCATTCTGCATTCTACATTCTACATTCTGAATTCTTAAATACTATCCTAGAAGCTTTTAATATTTCAACTCATTTTCAAATTTTCAAATTGATTAATTTTTAAATTAGTCATGGTCTCCTTTCTTCAATTCCAATATTGAAAAATCTGAATCTACTTTACGGATAGAATTGCTTAAGCATCCTAATCCATCAACAGTCATTTCCACTACATCTCCCTCTTGTAACCATTGTACAGCATAATTGGGATCGTTCAATTTTCCAGTTCCATTTAATTCTAAAAAACATCCTGTTCCAACAGTTCCAGATCCAATTACATCGCCAGGGAAAATATCAACACCGTAAGCGCAGCGTTCGATAATCTCCGCAAAGGTCCAATCCATATCGCCCATGTTTCCAGAGCTAACCTCCTCTCCATTCACACGACACGACATTTTCAAATTATAATTATTACCAGTATGGTTTTCTTTCGGAGCAATTTTATATTTCTCTAATTCATCTGGAGTAACGAGCCATGGACCAATAACCGTCGAGAAATCTTTTCCCTTAGCAGGTCCTAGATTTAATAGCATCTCTTCCATCTGTAATTGTCGAGCACTCATATCATTCATTATCATAAAGCCTGCAATGTATTGATCGGCATCTTGTGCTTTAATATTGCGACCCTTTTTACCAATCACAATGGAAACTTCCAGCTCAAAATCTAATTGTTTGAAATGATCTTTCATACACCATATTTCACCCGGACCTTGAATCGCATTGTGATTGGTGAAATAGAAAATGGGATAATCATCATACTGTGGAATCATCTCTACTTTTCGATTACGTCGCGCCGCTGCAACATGCTGACGAAACGCATATCCATCACGACAAGAAGTTGGATGTGTTACTGGAGCAAGAATTTTTACATCCTGCCAGAGCAAACCGTTTAAATCAGTAGATGACTTTAATTTATCCTCCACTTTTCGAGCTTGTTCCATGGTCATTTCTTCTCCATCAAGCAATTCTTTCATGGTTGATGCTGCACTTAATCCAAAATCTTTTGCCGAACTTTGGAGATTAAAAATGCGTTCATTCAAATATAAACCGAGGCATTCCTGCCCATCTTTTTGATAACTGACGAATTTCATATGTAATTGATTTGGCTGCAAAGGTAACCATTGGTTAAATTTGCGGTGGTTCGCTTTGAAAAGTTGCCGTTATTTGTTGATAAGAAAAGAAAAAATAGTTCCATGCCCCAATATCACTCCCAAGGACAATTCCCTCATAAACGTCATACACAGTTTCGAAAGCCTGATGGAACTCTTTATGCAGAAGAGTTAGTATCTACTCATGGTTTTTCAAATGTGTATTCGCTAGTTTACCATTGTCATCCTCCCACAATGGTTAAAACTGTTGGCGAACCTTTTTCACGAGAACCCAAAATCACATTTCAACGTTTTCTCCGTCATCAAAGCTTTGAAGGATTCAATGTCCAACCAGAAGATGATTACATCGATAGCAAAAAAGCAATTCTTGTTAACAATGATTTGCAAATTTCATTAGCTGCTCCACGCAAATCAATAAGTGATTATTTTTTAAAAAATGCTGATGCTGATGAGATGATTTTCGTTCATAAAGGTAGCGGAGTTTTAAAATCTATTTACGGAAATATTGAATTTGGTTATGGCGATTATTTAGTGATTCCTCGAGGTACCATCTTTCAATTGCACTTTAATGATGAAGACAATCGATTGCTGATTGTAGATTCATTTACAGCGTTAGAAGCACCTAAACGTTATCGTAATGCGTATGGTCAGCTGGAAGAACATTCGCCTTATTGTGAACGTGATATTCGCAAGCCACAAAATTTAGAGACCCACGACGAAGAAGGTGATTTCAGAGTGATGATTAAGAAGCAAGGAATTGTGTACCCTTATATTTATGCTACACATCCTTTTGATGCTATTGGATGGGATGGAAATCTATATCCGTATGCATTAAGCATTCACGATTTTGAACCCATCACTGGCAGAGTGCATCAACCACCTCCAGTACATCAAACATTTGAAGCGAATAATTTTGTAATATGTTCATTTGTTCCACGGTTATTCGATTATCACCCGCTTGCTATCCCAGCTCCCTACAATCACAGCAATGTTGATTCCGATGAGTTATTGTATTATGTTGATGGCGACTTTATGAGTAGAAAGCATGTTACCAAAGGAATGCTCACCTTGCATCCAGCAGGAATTCCTCATGGTCCACATCCAGGTACTGTTGAAAAAAGTATCGGTAAAAAAGAAACGCAAGAACTTGCCGTGATGATTGATACTTTCCGCCCACTTTGGTTAACAGAAGAAGCAATGAAAATAATGTCGGATAATTATTATAAATCATGGCTCGAGCTTTAACCCAGCGTTTATTAACAAACGAAAGAGTTATATATCTCCAACATTTTTTTATGCAACCTTATTCACAAAAACGGCGTCTATCACTTATTTGAGTGATAAATTACTATTGTTGAAAATTTACATAAAAATATAACATAGTTCTACCGAGATAAAAAGATAATTTCCTATTTTTGAAGATCATACTACTTACCTAACGATTACCTTATTTACAAATTTGCTATCGACAACACAAACCAATACCTATGAAAAAATTATTACTAGCGCTATTCCTGTTTGTCAGTTATTCCACAGTGAATGCCCAATTTGCTGAGAATTTTGACGGAGTTACGGTCAATATGGTTAATAGCGGGCCAGGAACATGGACGATTGATAACACACTATCAACCTCCGCTCCGAATAGCTACAGAGGACAGTACCCGGCGAACTCCTACACGAGTTTAGAAACTCCACCCAATGCAATTGATGCAACGGGAAAAGCTTTCGTTGTTTTGAGTTTCCAACAAATCTGTAAAATAGAATTTGTTGATTCAGCAAAAATCGAAATCTCTATAGATGGAGGAATCACTTGGGCCAAACTTTATGACCATGGACCAGGTAATCAAAATTGTATTTATTTAGGAAATAGTCCATCATTCCAAGCGAATGAAACTTTTTCGGAAAGTTCTTATGGCTTAACTTGGGATCCAGGTAATGCATCTACACCAACAAATTCATGGTGGCGACCTGAAACATTTGACATTTCTCAAATAGCGGCAAATCAGCCAGACATAAGAATTAGATTTAAGTCTTTAGATGCTCAAAATCCATCAGGCCTTCGTTATGGTTGGAATATCGATGACATAAATGTTCAATTAGCTACATGCGAATTAAATGCTCCAACTTTCGGGGTAATCACACCAAATTTAAATGGAACTATTTATACCTTAAATCCTCAAGATATTCAAGCTCAAATATTTGATGCTTCAGGAGTTCCTCAAGGTAGTGCGCAATTATTCTGGACAATAAATGGTGGACCAGTACAAGAATTTCAGCCTGGTTTTGGAATGTTTGATGCTTCTGGTTCAGGTGTAGGTCCATATTTTGGAACAATCGATAACAACGGATTTCCATTTAATGATGGAGATACGATTTGTTGGTGGATACAAGCTACTGATGGTTCTGGCTGTAATAATGTTTCTTTTTATCCTTCAGGGTCAGGTCAAGCAAATTGTCAACAATTCATTGCTAGTTCAGGTGTTCATATTCCATATTGTGACAACTTTGACGGTCCATTTCCTGTATGGAATGCAGACCCAGCAAGTGTTGGGGATTTATGGACTCTAGGAACACCATCAAATGGATCTCTTAATGCAGCTCACTCAGGTAGTAATGTTTGGGGAATTGGTTTAACAACATCTTATAATTCAAGTGATGAAAGTTATCTTTTATCTCCCGTTTTTGATTTCTCAGCAATAAATGTAGCAAACTTAACTTTTTGGTTAAATTATAATACCGAAGGAAATACGTTCTCACAAACCGATGGAGCACGTATTGATTACGCTTTAGATGCTGGTACTCCAGTTTGGCAGCCACTCGGATTTGTTGCTGATCCAAACGCAAAAAATTGGTATAACACTGCAAATCTTACTTCCTCAGGACAATCTGCTTGGAATGGAAACAGTAATGGTTGGCAAAAATCATCTTACAAATTAGGATCGGTTGCAGGCTTACCTAATGATCCAACAGGAGTTCAATTCCGTTTCGCGTTTAACTCAGATGCTTTTGGAACTGTTGAAGGTTTCCTTCTAGATGACATTTGCATTCTTGTTCCTCCAGCTAATGATATTGGTGTTACTACTTATCTTCAACCAATTCCTAATGCAGGACAAGCAGCAGGTTCTTCAAGTCCACTTTCAGTAGTTATAGAAAATTTTGGAACAGACCCTCAAACTACTTTCAATATAGGTTATAGAATTGGAGTAAATTTACCTGGATCGGTTCCTTATACTGGAGCTGTTTTAGCAGTAAATTCAACAACTAACGTTACACTTCCAAATTTTGTTGTTCCTTCAGGTGCATTTACAATTTGTACTTGGACAGATTTAACTGGTGATGGCGATCATTCAAATGATACTTTATGCAGTACGTATGTTGGTGTTCCAACAATTACTCCTACATTTTGTGATGACTTTGAAAATGCTAACATTAACGGATGGACTCCAGTAAACAATGGAGCAGTTGGCTCTGATTGGCTTCTTGGAACTCCTGCACACGCAACTCTTAACTCTGCAAATTCAGGAGTAAATGCATGGGATATTAATTTATCATCCACTTACAGCCCCAATGCAGATGCAGAATTATATTCACCTTATTTTGACTTTAGTACCATCGCAAATGGTAAACTTTCTTTCTCTTACAACTTCAATACAGAAGCGAATTGGGATGGAACTCGTTTAGATTATTCAACGGATGGTGGAGCTACTTGGAACCTACTTGGTACAGGTGGTTCAACTGGAGTACCTAACTTAGCAGGTACTGACCCATGTGGAACAAACTGGTATTCCAAAGCATCTATCTTTTCAAGTACTCAAAATGCTTGGGCAGGAAATACTGGTGGAATATGGAGAAACGCTTCCTATAAATTATGTTGTACTAACGGGATTTTATTAAGTCCTACATTAGTTCAATTTCGTTTCGTCTTTACTTCTGATGCTTCTGTTCAAATTGAAGGATTCTCTATTGATGATTTTTGTATCACTTCTTCAACTGGTGATGATGCAGGTGTTTCTGCAATTCTTTCTCCAGTAGTTGGAGGGTTTCCTGTAGGAGTTCAAGCACATGTAGTAGTTAAAATCGAGAATTATGGTTCAACAATTTTAACATCAATTCCTGTTTCTTATAAAGTAGCAAATGTTGTACACTCATTTACTTATACCGGATCTATTCTACCTTGTGGATCGGTTACGTTTGCTTTCCCTGATAGTATTGGAATTATTCAAGGTCCAAATGATATTTGCGCCTACACTGATTTGATAGTCGATGTGAATAGATCTAATGATACAACTTGTATTTCTGTTATTGGCCAACCAGTAATTACTTCGATTTATAATAATAGTTATAATGATAATTTAGAGTCGGGAAATATTGGTTACGCTCCTTCAATTGATCCTCTTGGTGATTTAGGTACAATTTGGGAATTTGGAACACCAGCATTCGCGCTTACTACTGGAGCTCATTCACCTGTAAATGCTTGGGATGTTAACTTAACTACTGCAACTACTAATAATGCATTTACATATTTAACAACGCCATATTTCAAGCTAAAAGGAAATGCTAATTCACAACATGCTACACTTCGTTTCTGGCAGAATCGTGATATGGCTCCATTTACTGATCAATTTTATGTAGAATACAAAAAAGGAGCTACCGGTGGCACATGGACTAAATTAGGTTCCAATGGAGATATTAATGGAACAAATTGGTACAATGTATCTGATAATTGGAATGATGTTCAAGGATGGATAAGAAGTTCTTACAAAGACATTGATAAATTATTCACTGCTCCCCTTCCTGTTGGTGATTCAATTATTCAGTTCCGTTTTGTATATACAACTGGCGGATTCTCTTCTGGATCAAATGGTGTATCTGTTGATGATATTGAATTGTATATTCCAATTCCTTTATCGCTTACTCCACTTAGTGTAGATTTAAGTATTCCAAACTCTTTAATATTACCTGGACAACCTATCACCTTTGCATCTCCTATTCATAATGATGGTTACAATCCAGTGTTTATTCACAATGCAACTTTGGTGATTGATAATGTTATCGTTGCAACCGACTTTGTTAATTACCTAGGAACTCCCCTGGAACCAGATAGTACTATTATTCATAATTTCACATCTACTACATGGATTGCAAGTCCTGGATTCCATAAGGCATGTGTGTATACTTCTGGTCCTAATGGTACTATTGATTATGCATTGTATAATGATACTATCTGTTCTACAATTCTTGTTTTTGATTCAGTAACTACAACCTCATTACCTTATTGTAATGATTTCGAATCAGGGACACAGTGGGTTACTTTAGATGCCATCTCTTACTCAAAGGCAACAGATTTTGAATTAGGAACACCTAATCAAACACATTTAAATAGTGCACATTCAGGTTCTAAATGTTGGACGCTTTATATAGACAGTAATTATGTAAATCGTGATTCATCAGGATTATTCTCTTCTATGATGCGTGTTCAAACTGGTCATTGTTATAAATTAGGATTCTGGCAACAATTCCGTACTGAATTCGGTTCTGACGGTGGTACTGTAGAATATTCAGATGACTTAGGTGTATCATGGAAACGAATTGATTATACTGGAACACCAGGAGTTATTTCTTCAGGTGGACCAGGAACAAATTACTCGTATGTAATTTCACTTGATCCAAGCGATCCATCGAAAAAAGGATTTACAGGATTTGCAAACAACTGGTTTAAAGTTGAACAAACTATTCGCCCTAATCTAGATGGTTTAATTATCATCCGTTGGAGATTTGCATCTGATTATTCTGCTCGTGATGAAGGTTGGTCAATTGATGATGTTTGTTTCACCGATTTAGGTATTTGTACTCCACTTGGTGTTAATGAATTTGCAATTGATGATTTTGGTTTAAGTCAGAATTATCCTAACCCAGCAAATGGAAATACAACAATAGAATACATGATTCCACATACAGGATCTGTTTCTATTCAAGTAACAGATATGATCGGTCAAGTAGTTGATGTAATTGTTTCTGGAAATGAATCAGAAGGTAAGCACAGTGTCGATTACAATACTTCGAAACTTGCTCCTGGAATCTATACTTACACTATGAAGTTTGGTGACCAACAGGTTACAAAGCGAATGGTGATTACTGAATAAGATTTTAAATACTTCATAAAAAAACCCCGCTTTCGCGGGGTTTTTTTATGACCGAAAATTTTCAAGATCTGTTTAGGGAAAAACTATAATTGAAAAAAAATGTTTTAGAAAATTATGAATCCAGTTGTGATCCGATGAAAAGAATTACCCGAATGGGACACTATGTGGCGAATTACTTAGAACAAGGGAAATAGGTGAGCATAACCAAGTGTGGCTGTAGTCAAGCGTAAGAGGGAACTATCAATTAGAACTACAAAAATACACCACCAGTAGCTTCTAATCGTTGACCATTAATCCACCGAGCATCATCGGAACATAAGAATGCAACAATTCCACCAATATCATCCGCATCACCAGTCCTGCCTAATGCTGTATTTGCAGCGATCATACTTTTTACTTGTGGGTTGTTACGTATTATAGCTCCATTAAAGTCAGTTTTTATGGCTCCTGGAGCAAGAATATTAACTGCAATTCCTCGAGGCCCTAATTCTTTAGCTAGGTATCTTGTAAAGACTTCCATTGCTCCTTTCATGGAAGCATATATTGAATATCCAGGATTACAAAATCGAGTAGTGCCACTGGAAATATTTATAATTCTTCCATTGTTATGCATTACTGACAATAACTTTTGGGTTAAGAAATAAACTCCCTTAAAATGTACGTTGAGTAACTTATCAAAATCTTCTTCAGTAGCATTCATAAACGGAATAGTTGCACCAGTTCCCGCATTATTAATAAGAAAATCAAATCCATCAGCATCCCAAGTACTCTTCAAAGTTGCGGAGAGTTCTTTAATGAAACTATCGAATGATTTCAAATCGGAAACATCCAAACGAAGTGCTATTGCTTTCTGCCCAATAGTAGTTATTTCTGCTACCACCTTTTCAGCTTCTTCCTTTTGCGAATGATAGGTAATGATAACATCAATGCCATTTTGAGCCAATTTCAATGCAGCATTCTTTCCTAATCCCCTACTTCCGCCTGTAATAAGTGCAATCTTGCTTCTCATAATCTTAATTTTATAAATAGTTGAATTTCATTTTTGAATTTCTTTAGACGATCAATCGCATTAAATATTTTGTGGGAATAATAAACACTACTTAAACTTTAAAATAGCTATTCGAAAAATTATTTCAAAAAAATCAAACCCCTTCAATTATAAGTTGAACTAAATTTCCATCAATAAGTACCAACATAAAAGCGTTATTGAAATGCATTCTCATCCATAGCAAATCAAAAAAAAATGACTCCATGAACTAGAGAATTTTCAATAACGCTATATTAAACAAATCTCAATTTAAGAAACTAATCACATTTCCAATTAAGATTTTATTGATAAGAGAATTATCCTTTCTTATCCTTTTTTTCTTTCTTCTCCAAACGCTTTTCTTTTATCGTTTTTACTGGAGCTTTTTTTACATCCTTTTTTGCATCTTTTCCTTTTGACATGTTTGTTTTTATTTTAGGTGTATGAATTACTTGTTAAATGAGTCAATTAAAATTTCGGAATAAAATTAAATATAATTTTAGAACTGAACAATTTCAAAATTAAAAAATCACAGAAAATGCTATCAAGAAGGTAATCATAAATACCAATAGTAAAGCGATGATGAATATGTTATCAGCAATAAACTCATACCTTATTAAGAATTTTGGATTGTTAGTTCGAATGGAGAGAAACGAAAACAGACTAGATATCATTAACAATATTGCAGCAACTCCTGTCAGCTCATCAATTATTGATACTTCACTATACTTGGAGATTTTTAATGACGTTAATACTACCAAACAAAACCCCAATAAGTTAGATGAAGTATTTAATATATGAGAAGATTTATTAGATGACATTTGCAAATTAGGTATTTTTCAAATCGAGTTTATATTCTTCCGGTCATGTCGAATAGTAATTCAATATTACATTCTATTTTTTTTCATTTCTTCCAACATTTGAATAATCTTATCCAGCTTTTTAAGTTCGATCGCGTCTAATGTGACTTGAAGTGCTTCAATTTCCCTTTTAGCATCCAAATTAGTTTGATAGTCGGCCTTTGCTTGTATACGATCTCTTTCATTCTGCCGATTTTGAGCCATCATAATGATAGGGGCTGCATAAGCGGCTTGTGTGGAAAACAATAAATTAAGAAGTATAAAAGGATACACGTCCCAATGATTCACGAAGCCTAAAACATTTAATCCCATCCAGAGGATAACAAGTAATGTTTGAATGATGATGAAGCGCCAAGAGCCCATCCCATTGGCAACCTTATCCGCTAAGCGTTGTCCAAATCCTAATGATTCATCATGCTCTTCATGCCATGTTTGCTTTTTTGTCATCTTGATTACGAATTAGATTTTAATTAATTAGATAAAAATAATTGAGCTTTTACAAACTAAAATGAAATTTAAATTAATGATCACAAATACTAGTAATAAAAAAATATTTACGCTTAATTTTTTAGTGGGGACAGTCCAAATATCTAAATTTTTATCGAGGATTCCGTATTACGATTAAATTCAGAAATTCAGGCCTCTCCTTCGCCCTTCGAAGGAGGGATTTTAAATTTACGATATCTAATGGGATTTTATTTCCAAGTAAAAACTTAAACTTAACCACGTGCGGCTGTGGTCAAGCTGAAATAAATTAAAAATTAGAAATTAAAAATTATCCCGAAGGGACCACTATGTGGCGAATTACGACAAAGAGCTACTTTGTTGAAATTTATGTAACAATTTTATCGTGATTGTATTTTGAAGTCCTGATAACTATTGGTTACGCTTGTGTGGTGTTCTTTGGTTACTTTCTTTTGCCCACCAAAATGAATTTAAAAACACCCCGAAGGGGCCACTATGTGGCGAATTATCCCGAAGGGACCACTATGTGGCGAATTACGTTGGACAAGAGATATTTGAGTATAACCAAGTAAGTGCGTTGTGGTCAAGCATAAGTGCGAACTATCAATTGATGTACCGATGACGTAAATAGAAAGTACTGCCATTTTGCTTTCACTTAATAGCCTTTTTAGTTTGCATATTGTTCAAGTGATAGTTGGTTACGCTTGTGTGCTTTTCTTTTGTCACTTTCTTTTGCCCACCAAAAGAAAGTGACAAAACAAAATAGGATAACAAATATTTATTAAAGCACAAATCAAAATCGATAGGCGAAAAATAATTTAACTAACCTCCAACATAATCATTCCATCTAATTTCCAAATACACAAAACAAATAAAGAGGAAATCACTCCTCTTTATTATTCCGTGGAGAATACCGGGATCGAACCGGTCACCTCTTGCATGCCATGCAAACGCTCTAGCCAGATGAGCTAATTCCCCATGAAATTTAATTCCAATACTTAAAATAAATTACCCTTTAGGGAATAAAATATAAAGAACTATTTTAATGCAATCATAGTAAAATTATTCAGCAGTAACCCATTTCGAATTACCATAAATACCTTTTACTTTTCCTCTAAATTTCATATCAATAAATGGCGTATTCCTCGATAATGATTTAATGTGTTTTGTTGTGAATTCCCATTCTTCATTTCTGTTGAACAAAGTACATTCTGCCTTTTGATTTTCTTGAATCGATAATGATGGCAGTCCTAAAATTTTGCGAGGATTACTACTGAGTAACGTTGCAATTAATTTGGGAGTACTTCTTTTTCCTAAAGCTTTTTGTAACACTCCAAAAGCTGATTCTAATCCGATCATACCAAAAGCAGCAAAATCAAATTCAACAACTTTAGATTCTGGATCTTCAGGAGAATGATCACTTACTACTACATCAATTGTTCCATCAAGAAGCGCATCAACCAATGCTATACGATCAGCTTCAGAACGCAATGGTGGCTTTACTTTATAGTTAGTATCAAAATCATTTAGTGCATCATCACTCAGCAATAAATGATATACATAAACCTCAGCAGAAATTTTAACACCTCTCGCTTTTGCATTACGAATTACTTCCACTGCTGTTTTACTGCTTACACCAGAAATATGTAAATGTTGACCAGTATATTCTGTTAAAGATACTAATCGTTGCACATCAATTTCTTCGGCTATGGATGGTGACCCTTTAAAACCAAGTAGCGTTGTAACAGCGCTTTCATTTGCGATGTTCTCTCTCGATAATCCTATATCATCTGCAAAAGCGATAATTCTTGTTTTTATATTTCCAGCATATTGCATGGCACGCATCATCACTCCACTATCCGCTACTGAATGTTTATCATCACAGAAAGCAATTGCACCGCCCAATTGCATATCGTATAATTCATTGAGTTCTTTGCCAGCATGATTTTTTGTCAATGCGCCTGCTTGAAAAACTGTAACTGCATTGGCCTCACTTTTTCTCATTACAAATTCAACATCTGATCGAGTTTGAATTTCAGGTTTCGTAGATGGCATTAAAAGTACCGCCGTAAATCCTCCTTGTGCAGCCGCTGCTTGTCCACTAACAATTGTTTCTTTTTGTTCCTCACCAGGCTGACGAAAATTGGAACGCATATCCAACCAACCGATACTAAGGCAACAGTTTTTTCCGTCAATTATTTCTGTATCAGCTGGAATTTTTTCTTTTGATATTGAACTTGCAATCGTATGATAACTTCCATTCACAATAAATACGTCAACAATTTTTCCATTGAATGCTGATGTCGGATCAACGATTTCCACTTGACGAATCAATAGTTTCATGCAGCTTTCCAGAATCTTAGAATAATTGTTTCAGCTAATAAGAAAAACAATGCGAGCAATATGCAATATTTCCATAAAGCAATTCCTTCAGCCATTTGATTTAATGTTTTTGTAAGATCTGTTGCATTGGGTTTAAAAAACTGCATCTGACTTAAATGTGCGGCATCACCTTTGGCAGAAATTTCTTCGGCAGATAAATACGTTAACACGGATTCTTTACGATCATAATTGAATGCAATAACAGCAGCTATTCCTTGCGCAGAATTTAATTCATAAGAACCTGCTTGATTCACTTGTCCAGAAGTATTTATTTGAATTCCACCAGCAACATTTCGATGCGCAGGAATTAAATCTACTTTTAAATTTTTATTTACAAGATGAAATGTCTCATCTGCTCCAATACTTACTCGATCTAATTCAATTGGCAACTCTCGTCCAAGTGTGTAGGAGAAAGCAGGCTGACGCATACTTAACAATGCCATCTTATAAAGTACAGGAACAATCATCGCATGACGCGCTAAATTGCTAAAGCCAGGATTCAATGGTACTGAAAAAAGATAAATAGTTCCTTTCCCTAAAGTATATTCTGTTAATAAAGGATCACCACCTTGCAATTGCATCAACACTAATCTACTTGCACTTCCTTTCGATAATGGAAAATGTTTTAATGTAACTGGATAATCAATAGCATCTGAAGATCGTTTGTTGTTGTCAAATACATCAACAAATAATGGATGTTTAGTATCCACACGTTCTACCTTATCAATAGCAGTAACAGCTGGTGAGAATGCATCCCCTTTCAAAAAAGAATTATAACTTGCTAAATCGGAAAGGCTATCAGGAAAAATAACAATTGATCCACCACCAATTAAATATTTCTCTAACTCTTGACTTAGTCCAGAAGATAATGATGGTATCTCATTTAGAATCACTAAATCTTGCTGTGGCAATTGCGAATAATCCACCTGACTAGAAGCCGATTTATTAAAGATAAAGAAATCATCTTTACCAAATAATGCATTTAAGTAAGGACCTGTTTCATGCCCATCAATACTTAAAACTTTTAATTTCTCTTTAACTTCAAATGCTAAATAATATGTATCATCAAATGTTATTGGCTGATCCGTAATTTGCACTTCAGTACTTTGCCAACCAGGAGTATTAACAGTAAAATTTAATGAAGTAACTACTGATTGTCCAGCAGGAATCGGTGTACTTGCAACTGCACGTTGACTGCCATTAACGATTAACCGAATAGGTACATTTTCAGCAACTTTATCACCACTGTTACTTATTTTCACAAATAAATTTACTGGTCTGTTTAATTGCACTACTGGACTTTCTAACCAACAAGAGTCTATAAAAATATTTGAAACAGCTTGTACAGGTAATGAAACAATATTTAAACCAAGTGATGAATCAGATTTAATATTTTCAATATCTGAAGTACTACTTTGGAAATCACTTATTAGAAATGATTGTTTACTGTCATCTTTAGATTGATTTAATGCTTCTTCTTGTCGAGATACGACTGATGATAACATTCGAGAAACTGGAGAAACTTTCACATGATCTAGCTCTTCTAAAAATTCATCACGACTAAACAATCGCTGATGTACTGCTTCAAAATCGTTTGTTAGCAATTGGAATTTTGTAGATGCTGAATATGCTGATGCAATCTCTCTTGCTTTACGACGAGCAACATCCAATAATGTTCCTTCACGAGTAATCCCTTCCATACTGAAAGAATTATCAACATAAATACTTACCGAACGATTGGCAGAACGATTAGCTGCTTTACCAACAGGAATAATTGGCTGGGCAAATGCAAGTACTAAAAATATTACAGCGAGAATTCTGCAAGCAAGCACAAGTAAATGTTTTAAACGACTTAAGCGAGTAGTTTCTTCCTTTAACTCTTGTAGAAAACGAACATTGGTAAAATATGCCTTCTTGAACTTCCGAAAATTAAAGAGATGGATAAGAATAGGAATTGCAACGAGTGAAAGGGCAAAGAGGAATGTTGGGATTAGAAAGCTGATCACAGGTTTTAGCTATTACCCTGCGAAAATAGTAATTCCTAGTCAATTTGCCAATGATAATTTGAAATCACGATAGCTATCAGGTTAGTATTTTAAAAGTTAGATACTATTCGAAAAATCTAAAGCATTCATTTGACTCAATAATTTTCAAAGTTTACATACTGACACATTTAATTATTATTGAAAATGTTAGATGACATTCCTTGTGAATTTAATTTTGTGTTGCAACGAAAAACTGGAAAGTGCGTTTGAAATAATAGTTATTAAACATTAGGAATAAATATTAAAAGTGATCACAATACTTGATAGAATTATGAATCAACCTTTTAACCAACGTTCTTATTAACACTTGTATGTAGAATTCTATTTTATACTTTCTAACAAAGATCCATTAACATTCCGTTATCTTAGAAAAAACAAGCGCACATGGCTCGAGCAATAACTACTACAAAAGAAAAAGACCGCAAAATTTTTGTTCTTGATACTTCTGCTATTTTATTTGATCATAATGCCTATTTTAATTTTAAGGAGCATGATGTTGCAATACCAATTACTGTTCTCGAAGAAATTGATCGTTTTAAAAAAGGAAATGATGTTATAAATTTTGAGGCAAGGGAATTCATTCGAAGTATTGATAAACTTTCGGGAAACTTTTCACTGCAAGATTGGATTCCATTGAATGGACCTACTAAAGGCAAATTTCGAGTATTGATGAATGAGAAATCGAGTAAGATCGATGCTGATATTGTTTTTGGTGAAAAGAAAGCAGATCATCGAATTCTCAATGCTGCATTATCAATTCAAAGTGAATATCCTCATCGTAAAGTTGTATTAATAAGCAAGGATATAAATCTGAGGTTAAAGGCTAAATCATTAAATCTAGCTGCTGAAGATTACCAAACAGGAAAAGTTAAAGATATCAGTGAGCTTTATACAGGTAAATCACTTGTTGAAAATTTAAGCAAGAAAGTTATCGATAAGATTTACCAAGATGGATGGTGTGCATGGAAAGATGTGGTGAAAGAAAGGCCACAAAACAATCATTACTTTATTTTAAGAGGTAAATCAGATAGTGGATCTGCTTCTGCGCTGGGATATTTTAATCCGCAAAATGAACGTATTGAACGCGTAAATAAAGAAGCCGCTGCTGGTATTCGTCCGCGAAATGCAGAACAAGCTTTTGCGATGCACGCTGTGTTAAACCCAAACATTTTGCTTACAACAATTATGGGCGTTGCAGGTACTGGTAAAACATTACTTGCTTTAGCTTCTGCGATGGAACAAAAAAGTAAGTACCGACAAATATTTCTTGCGCGACCAATTGTTCCTCTAAGCAACAAAGACATTGGATTTCTTCCTGGTGATATTAAATCGAAAATCAATCCATACATGGAGCCATTGTGGGATAATTTAAAATTTATTCAAAGCCAATATCGTGAGACTGATAAAGAATTTCAGAAAATAAATGACATGGTGGAAAATGAAAAATTACATATCACACCATTGGCATATATTAGAGGAAGAAGCTTGAGCAATATTTGTTTCATTATTGATGAAGCACAAAATTTAACGCCTCATGAAGTAAAAACGATCATTACACGAGCAGGTGAAGGAACGAAAATTATTTTCACTGGAGATATTTTTCAGATTGATACTCCATATTTGGATTCACATAGTAATGGTCTAAGTACTTTGATAGACAAAATGAAAAATCAAGCATTGTATGCCCATATTACGCTTGAGAAAGGAGAAAGAAGTGAGTTGGCAAATCTCGCAGGAACATTGTTGTAATGATTATTACAATTTAATTAAAAAGCCCTGAAGTCTGACGAATGTCTGGACTTCAGGGCTTTTAAAATTTATAAATGAATTATTTGCCTTTGGCCTTGTCCATCATTTTATCACCTGATTTCTTTGCTTTATCCATTGCTTTATCTGCATGATTTTTTGCAGTATCAGCAACAGCGGTAACAGTGCTATCCACTTTGTTCATTGCAGTATCAACAGTTGCAGCAGCAGCAGTTGCAGCTTCTTCAGCAGCTTGCATCGCAGATTCAGCAGCAGCAGTTGAGTCAGCTATACGTTTTTCGTCAGCTGCTTTTTGTTCAGCACTTGGACCACAAGCCACAAGAGAAAACATTCCAGCAATCATTGCTAGTGTAAATATTTTTTTCATTTTAATTTATCTGAATATTTTTAGTATTAACCTTTACCTTGACCAGCTTTAACATCTTTAGGCTTAATAGTTGGCTTAACCGGTTTAATTGTTGGCTTTTTAACCTTGTTTTTTAAACCTGCAATTGAATCAGCACTCATTTTAGCAGCAACCGAATCAGCGGCCATTTTAGCAGCACTTGCCATGCTATCAGCTTGCATTTTCTGCACCTGCATCATAGAATCTTGAACTCTAGCTGATGCAACAGCAGCAATAGAGTCAGCGGCTAACTTTTCTTTAGCAGCTTTTTCTTCAGCGCTAGGTCCGCATGCAACAAAAGCCATCATTCCGGCTCCGATCATAAGTAGAGAAATTTTTTTCATTTATTTTGAATTTGGAGGCACAAAGGTATAAATCAAATTCTTATGAGCAAATTGAATTTTAACAATCATTTACTTTAATTAAAATGTATTTTTATACCTTTACCCTTTCAAAAAAAATATCAAAATAAAATGAAAAAAATTCTTCTATCTGCCCTCTTACTTGCAGCCACTGCAACTCTTTACACAGGATGTAAAAAAGATAGCGACACAACAGGTCCAGTAATTACTATTGATGGCAATAATCCAGATTACAGTATTTTAAAATTGACTTATACTGACGCAGGTGCAACGGCAAATGATGATGTTGATGGAATGGTACTTACTACCTCAACTGATAACGTTAACAATCTTTTAGCAGGTTCTTATGTAGTAACCTATACAGCTAAGGATAAAGCGGGTAATTCTAGTACTGAAATCCGTGATGTGAATGTTGTAAATATGAGTGGATCTTATGCAGCAAAAGATACTTGTTATATCATACCAGCAGATACAGCATCACATTATACTGAAACAGTAACTGTTGCAACAGCAAATATAAACTTCTCAAGATTCGGCAATTATGATAATGGAGCTGTTTATGGAACAATATTAGGTAACCATACTGATGGTTATACTATTGTTATTCCAAATCAAACTGTTCTTTGTGGTATGATTCCAGTAAATCGTATTTTCTCTGGAACAGGAACGATTTCTTTTGCAACAAATGGAACTACAGTTGTTAGAACTATGATAGTTAATTTTACTGAAGTAACAAATGGAACGACAGCGAACTGTACTGATACCTATATAAAGTAATTATTAATTAATCAATAAATAATAGCCCTGTAGTAGACACTACAGGGCTATTATTTTTCTGTAAACTATTAATTTTATGGTTAAAACCTAAATCCGGATAATATTAATAGTCCAGAAGCTAAAATTAAAAGTGACACAGAAAGGCGGGTGAAACTAGCATTGTGCAATTTCAATTCTGGAGTAGTATCTTTTTTCATCATTTTGTTATTTCCTCAACTAAGGCAAACACTGTACCTTTTATTATTTTCCTACGGAGTTTATTACCGTGTTCCAATAGCATAACTGTTGTTTCACCCATATTGATCTTTTTCCTCCATCGATATCGATTAATTCTTCTCTTTGATACCTTTGCGCCATGCGATTAAAGCCATGGCAACCTTATCAATTATTAGTGAAGAGGCTTTCCATTGCACTTTTACTATATTCTATTTCTCGTGTCGTATTTGCACTTTGCAACCCAGGAACTGCAATTGGTGGAGGTATCACGCCATTCATTTATGGGATCCGATATGATATTGCGGCTATTGTTATTCTAAATAGCCTATTTATCGTTCTACACCTCTATCCTACCAAATTATTTTTTAATAAAATTTACCAAAATCTATTAGCTTTCCTTTTCCATTTCATCAACAACTTAGCGCTACTTTTTAACTATATCGATTGTGCCTGGTTTCCCTACACACAAAAAAGAACTACAGCCGATTTCTTTACATTACTAAAAACTGGTAACGATGCAGGAAATAATATTGGTCAATATATAGTAGATTATTGGTATATCTTATTAACGTGGTTGATTAGTATCTTTTTGGGGATTTTTCTGTACAAAAAAACGAGGTTTAATTACCACGATCAAAAATTACCAACTCTCATAATACGAATAGTCGTTCTAATTGGTAGCGTTGCCATTTTTGTTGTAGCAGCTCGAGGCGGATTGCAATACAAACCACTTTCGGTTCAAGAAGCTGCAAGTATGACTAAACAGCAGTGTATTCCGTTAGTACTTAATACACCTTACACGCTCATCAAAAATTATAGCGCTGATCCTTTGCCCTCAGAATTATATATGAGTACCATTCAAGCCGACCAGCTTTTCAATCCACATCAACAAATGAATCCGATAGATTCAATGGACAAAAAAAATGTGGTGATTATCATTCTTGAAAGCTTTTCGAAACAATATATTGGTGCTTTTAATAATGGAATTGGCTATACTCCATTTCTGGATTCATTGATGAAAGAAAGTTTGGTTTATACAAGAGCGTATGCAAATGGAAAAAGATCTATCGAAGGAATTCCTGCGGTTACTAGTTCAATGCCTTCGTTAATGGACGAACCATTTATTACTTCCGCATGGAACACGAATTACATTAGTAGTATTGCCTCTACGTTGAAACCTTTAGGATATAGATCTGCTTTCTTTCACGGAGGAAATAATGGCACTATGGGATTTGTTAGTTTCTGTAATCTCATCGGATACGATGAGTATAACGGACGTAATGAATACGACGGAGCAAAAACTGATTACGATGGTAACTGGGGTATTTTTGATGAACCATTTTATCAATTTATGATTCGTAAAATGAATAAGATGCAACAACCATTTTTGTCTACCGTATTCTCACTTTCCTCTCATCATCCGTACACTATTCCTGCTCCTTATAAAAACAAATTCCCAAAAGGAACTCAAGAGATTCATGAAAGTATCGGTTATGCTGATTTTGCATTAAAAACATTTTTCAAAGAGGCTGCGAAACAACCTTGGTTTAAAAATACACTCTTCGTAATCACTGCGGATCATACTGGTCCGGCGAGTGGTGCATACTATACTACACGACAAGGAATATATGAAATTCCAATTTTATTTTATGAATCTAATTCTGTTTTGAAAGGTAAATCAAACATTGTTGCTCAACAAATAGATATTTTTCCTACTGTTTTAGATTACCTTCATTACAATGGAAAATTTAGTTCATTTGGTCAAAGTTTATTATCAAATATTCACATGCGTGGAGCAGTAAATTATATGAATAACTCATGGCAATTAATTACGTCAAATTATTCACTGCTCTTTGATGGTACTAAGACAACAGGATTATATAATTTGAAAAATGATAGTTTATTACAAAACAATTTGAATGTTTCGCTTGCAGATACTGTTCGTTATTATGAGCCATTTCTTAAAGCTATATTACAACAATACAGACAAGGTTTAATTCATAATACCATCGTTAAGAAGTGAAAAAAATACGCATACTCATCAACCCTATTGCTGGTAATGGATTAGCGCCTCGCATTGCAAAGATGGTGGATGCCTCCGGGCTCAATAACAACTACGAAGTAGAAACACAAACAACAGAATATGCTGGTCATGCAGTAGCGTTAACACGAGAAGCAGTTCAACAAGAGTATGCTGCTGTGATTGCTGTTGGTGGTGATGGAACTGTTAACGAAGTTGCCTCTTCATTAGTTGGAACGAATACAAGTTTAGGGATCATACCAGCAGGATCTGGAAATGGATTAGCGCGTCATATTGGAATGAATTTGAATCCGCATAAAGGATTGATGCAATTGAATACTGCAAAAATTGAAGCTATTGATAGCTTAAAAATCAATGATCGATTTGCTGTTAATGTTTCAGGATTTGGATTTGATGGTTATGTAGCATGGCTTTTTAATAAATCTAAAAAACGTGGATTAAGTACCTATGCAAAAATCGGCGTTCAAGAATATTTTCGTTATCCACCTGCTGATTTTAAAATAAATATTGATGGGAAAGATTACGAGCATTCAGCAACCATGTTGGTGATTGCAAATGCTTCACAGTTTGGCAACGCCGCAGTGATTGCTCCTCGTGCTGATTTGCATGATGGACTACTTGATTTAGTTGCTGTACGTCGGCCAGGAATTTTGCATTTGCCGCAAATGTTTTTTCGTTTGTTTAATGGGACATTGAAAGATAATAATTATTTAAAAACATATCACTGCAAAAAATTTACTGCTATCGCATCAAGACCATTGCATTTACATATTGATGGTGAAGCAGTAGATCCAATCAGTAAAATTGATGTTGAATTATTTCCTGCATCTTTAAAAGTTTTAATGCCAAAATAATGAATGATAAAAAATTAGACGAAGGATACTGGGATAATCGCTATCGTGATGATTCATCAGCATGGGATGTAGGATTTATTTCCACGCCATTAAAAGAGTACATCGACCAATTGCAAAATAAAGAACTAAAAATTCTTATTCCAGGATGTGGGAATTCGTATGAAGCGGAATATTTATTTAATCATGGATTTAAAAATATTTTCATCATTGATTTAGCAGATACTCCATTAGAAAATTTTGCTAATCGAAACCCTTCTTTCCCAAAAGCGCATTTATTAAAAGGAGATTTTTTTGATCATAAAGACACGTATGATTTGATCATTGAACAAACTTTTTTCTGTGCAATCAATCCATCATTAAGAGGTGCTTATGTTGATAAAATGCATCAATTATTAAATCCAAATGGAAAATTAGTAGGATTGCTTTTTGATTTCGAATTCGATAAGGAAGGACCTCCATTTGGTGGTAGCAAATCCGATTATATTGTATTATTTACTCCTTACTTCGAATTAAAACATTTCAAACCTGCATATAACTCCATTGAACCGCGTTCTGGTAAGGAACTCTTCATCCTCTGTTTACGAAAAAACCGAGGGATTGACTAAATTCGCAGCAATGCTAAAACGATTTCTCCTTATTTGTTGTCTTCTCACCCCTTGGATTTTATCTATGGGTCAGACAACGATGCAGGATAGCGATTTCATGCAGGATTACCGTCGCAGTTACTTTTCGGAAGAATTAGGAATTGATATACCTACTAAATTCAATGTTACATTATATGACACCATCGTAAGTTGGCTTGGTACACCGTATCGGTTTGCCGGCAACTGCGAAAAAGGAATTGATTGCTCTGGATTTGTTACCGTATTATACGATCGGGCATTGGGTCTAAAGCTTGGAGCTCGAAACGCTGCGGAAATTTATAATTTGATGGAGAAAATCGATCCATCAGAATTGAAAGAAGGGGATCTAGTTTTTTTCAGCATCCATAAAAGAAGAATTTCGCATATTGGTGTTTATTTAAGCAACAATAAATTTGTGCATTCGAGTACTTCAAGAGGAGTTATTATCAGTGATTTAAATGAGCCTTATTATAAGCGTTATTTCGCTGGAGCAGGGCATCAAAAACCTGTTTTAGTAAATAATTTAACACAAGCAAAGGACGAATAAAAGATGCAACGTGAACCTACTTTGCTGTTAAACAGCTTACAAATTAGTCAGAAAATAAATCGAATTGCTTATCAAATTTACGAGGATAATTTTAATGAAAACGAAATAATTATTGCAGGAATTGCCAACAGTGGATTTGTATTTGCAGAATTATTAAAGGTTGCTTTAGAAAGAATTTCTACTATCCCATTACAACTTATTGAAATTCGACTTAACAAAGAAAATCCAATTCATTTTCAACTTACACCTCCTTTAAAGATGCAAGACTTTGACAATAAAGTAATAATTATTGTTGATGATGTATTAAATTCAGGAAAGACGTTGATGTACAGTTTGAGACCGTTTTTAGAAGCGGAGACAAAGAAAATTAGAACTGTACTATTAGTTGATAGAGATCATAAAAGATATCCTGTAGAAGCCGATTTTGTTGGAATAACTTTAAGTACAACACTTCAAGAACATATTCGAGTGGAATTAAAAGCTGGAAAAGAAGCCGTTTACCTTGAATAATAAAATATTTGAGTTAATTATCTGTTAAAGCACATCTACTATGTACTTCAATGCCTTTATTTTGCAGTTAATGTATCGAAAGAAAATTGTGATTTCATGATCCAGTCAAAAAAAACATATTCAACAATACCATTTGTTGCATTACTAGTTAGCCTTATCCTACTCACAGGAAAAACTTTTTCGCAAACACCATTCTTTTCAGCTACTGCCAGCAAATCAACAGTGGGGTTAAATGAGCAGTTTCAAGTGAGCTTTAGTATCAATGGTTCAGCACGTTCATTCCAACAGCCAAATCTTACTGAATTCAATGTACTTTCTGGTCCTAACCAAAGTAATAGTATGGAGTTTAGTAATGGCAGTTTATCACAAACACTTACCTTATCGTATATTCTTCAACCTAAGTCGGAAGGTAATTTTAAAATCGGTCCTGCATCAATAGAAGTAAACGGAAAACGTATTGCATCGAATGTTGTAAATATAACTGTGGTTAAAGGAAATGCTCCTGCTGCGCAAAATAATAAAGGTCAACAAAACAATGATGATGATAATAGTGGCATTTCCGATCGAAATATTTTTGTAAGAGCAACGGCAAATAAAACGAGTGCATATATAGGTGAGTCAGTAGTTGTATCTTTTAAATTGTATACTAATGTTTCCATGAATAGTCCTGTTGTTACGAAGATGTCGGAGTTTAATGGATTTTGGAATAAAGATATTGACATGACATCTCAGATGACGAAAGAATTAGAAAATGTTAATGGAGTAAATTACAACACCTACGAGATTAGAAAAATAGTTTTGTTTCCGCAACAAACAGGAACGCTTACTATCGATCCAACAGAATATGAAACAATAGCCCGATCAACAGTAAAAAATAATAATCGTAGTATTGATCCCTTTAGTTTTTTCCAAGGTGGTGATCCATTTGCTGCAATGCAAGGATATCGTGATGTGAAATTTGCTTTTAAAAGTAATTCCATAAAAATTAATGTTCGTGAATTACCGCCTAACAAACCTTCCTCATTTAATGGAAGTGTAGGTAAATTAAATTTTGAGGCTTCTATTGATAAAAATTCAGTACGCGCCAACGAGCCTGTTACCTTAAAAATAAAAATATCAGGCACTGGAAATCTTAAACTTGCTGAAGCTCCAGAAATTAAATTTCCGCAAGACATCGAAACATACGACCCAAAGATTGCTGAGAATTTAAAAACAAATTTATCAGGGCTTACCGGAACAAAATCATTTGAATATTTAATTATTCCTCGGCATGAAGGAAGTTATACGATTGAACCAATTACATTTTCTTATTTTGATTTAGAGAAAAAACAATATGTTACACAACGAAGCAATACATTCACTATTAATGTAACAAGAGGAACTGGCGAACAAACTGTTGCAACAGTAATTGGTAGTAAAAGTGAATTTCAAGTTATTGGAAAAGATATACGCTATATAAAAATCAAACAACCTGACTTCACTATTTCGAGTGATAATTTTTATGGATCAATATCATTTTATGGGTTAAGTGTATCTCCACTATTATTATTTGTAGGATTGTTAGTTTATCGTAAACGTCAGGATGAAATAAATGGCAATGCTGGTTTACTAAGAATACGAAATGCTACAGTTGTTGCTAAGAAGCGTTTATTAGTTGCTGATAAATTATTAAAATCCCAGCAATCAACTCCAGTTTATGAAGAAATTTCAAGAGCTTTATGGGGTTATGTAAGCGACAAATTATCGATTCCACTATCAGAGTTATCAAAGGAAACGGTGTTACAAGTATTACTGCAAAATAAGGTTAGTAATACCACCGCAGATGAGTTTATCAATACGCTTCACACTTGTGAGTTCGCACGCTATGGAGGTACCGGTACTACGGGTGAGCCTCAACAAGTTTATGATCGAGCAATAAATTTGATTACTAAATTAGAAGGAGAATTGAAGGCATGAAAAACCATTCGATGAAAATTATTTTACTTTTAGTAATACTAAGTTTAGTATTTAGCATTTCAAATGCATCAACTCCATTACAACAATTTGAGAATGCAAACAAAGCTTATCGATCTGGGGATTATCCAAGAGCATCGCAATTATATGAAGCGCTAATTTCTTCTGGACAACATACTCCAGAAATATATTTCAATAATGGAAATTGCTATTACAAAATGCAAAATTTTCCGAGTGCAATATTAAATTATGAAAGAGCGAAAAGAATAGATCCTCTTGACGAAGATTTAAATTACAATTTAAAGATTGCATACGCAAATACTGTTGATAAAATAGAACCTATTCCATTATTATTTTATGAACGATGGGGCAATGCTTTTTTATTTTCATTCAATACTGCAACATGGTCGTGGATAGCAATTATTTTAATGTGGATTTCTCTTGCTTTTGGAATATGGTATTTATTCGCACAAACGATATCCATAAAAAAAACAAGTTTCTTATCGTCAATTAGTACCTTTATTTTAGCACTAATGATTTTTGCACTTGCCTCGTGTTCTCACAAAAAAATTTACGGACAAAAATCTGCGATTGTGATGAATGCAAATACATACATCAAGAGTTCTCCAGATGCGAAAAGTACGAACTTATTTATGCTCCATGGAGGAACAAAAATAGAAGTACTTGATGAGTCAATCGGATGGAAACAGATTCGTATTGCGAATGGCAACATTGGTTGGGTTGAAGGTAAATCGGTTGCCGTTATTTAGGAATTTATAGATTTATCATTACCACTATTGGATCATTCGTTTTAGTAAAATCCAATTTTTCTTCTTATCGAAAATTATTTATTTATCTGAAAACAAGTAAATTTTCAACAAAATCACCTTCTTAGAACGAGCATTTACATAATAGAAATTTTTTTCGTAATAATATTGGTTGCCATGAACTCAATTTAGCTTTTTTTCAATAATTTTATAAATCCAATAACAACCTTATCTAAACAACTCCAAATTAACAATGTCACATTGTTTAATAAAATAAATTTCTTACATGAAAATTAAATATTCCCTATTCATCATTATTCTCACAACCACGTTGAAATCCTTCGGTCAGGTTTCAAAGAAAGAACAATCGAATTATGAAAAGAATCCTATTTGGATAGCGATGATGAGTGATACACTTGCTAATTATTTCGTTGCGAATAATGCATTTGAAAGCTATTGGAAAGTTAGACCAATTCCGATCGAAGAAGAAGATATTATTGGTCATTCGGAAATGAAAAATGGAGCGCGAAGTAATTGGTTGCAAAAACTATTTATCACTAAAAAAGAACGTCACGAGCATGAATCAGAATTGTATTCCTTTCAGTATAAGAAATTTAAAAACTGGCAACGTGCAATGAAACCTTATGTGCAAGATGATGGAAGCATACTCACTCCTTCTCAACGTATCGCTATTTGGAAACAACAACAATCAAAATAATAATTAGCATTTGCACTAGTAATGAAAAAAATATTTCTCCTATTAATTGTTTTATTATCGTTCAATTTATTTGTAGTTGAGGCGCAAATTTCTGCCAACTGGCACGTAACTGGACCAATAGCATTTCCAACTAATATTTCAGGACAGATAAATGGAATTGGAAGAGTAACACAAATTAAATTTCATCCAACAGATTCCAATAAAATTTACGCTACAAGTGCTTCAGGTGGATTGTGGGGAAGCATCAATGCTGGATTAAATTGGAATCATCTTGGTACAGACAATATGCCTTGGACACAATGTGCCTCTGTATGCATCGACCATACCAATGACTCCATCATTTATTTAGGAACAGGTGATCCGAATTATTATGGACAAGGATTAGGTATTTGGAAAAGTGTTGATGGTGGAATAACATTTAATCAATCCAACGCGAACATTGGTAACAGAATGGCATTAGAACTTTTAATGGATCCATCCAACGATTCAATTTTAATTGCTGCTACCGATGATGGGATATGGAAATCGTATGACGCTGGTAATACGTGGCAAAATAAATTTACCGGAAGTTCTTTTACAGATATGAAATACAAAGGAACATCAACTGGAGATACAATTTATGCAGTTACTTATTCCGAATATTACCAATCGGTTGATCGTGGTGAAACATGGACACAAATTACAAATGGTGTAGTTATTCCAAATGGAAATGGTGAAGGAATGCGTCTTGGAATTGGTATTGATAATCCTGATGTGATTTATTTAGGAATGGTATCTGATAGAGGCACAATTTTAAAATCAACAGATGGAGGAATGTCTTTTACAACGGTATATCATAATCTTCAAAATAGTCTTGTTGGTTATGATACAGCCTCAACTGGGCAAGGAAATTATAATTTCGGAATTACAGTTGATCCATTAAATTCTGATCGCATATTACTTGTTTCACATTGCGTTTGGAGATCAGATGACGGAGGAATTAATTGGATTAAACTTACGGATTGGCCTTATGATTGTCATACAGATATGCATCAGATAATTTACAATCCTTATAACCACAACAATTTATTTAATGCAAATGATGGAGGGATATTTTTGAGTCATGATGATGGTGATACGTGGGATCCATATTGTGATGGCATTGAAGCAACTGAATGTTATCATGCAGCACAAAGCCAACTGAAAACAAATATTGTGAGTATTGGAACGCAAGATAACGGCGAACTATTTTATGATAATAACTGGAAAACAAATCGTGGTGGAGATTGGAGTGAAAAAATGATTTATGATTTTCTAACTAATAATCGTGTTTATTATTTCAATGGCAATAGAAGAATTATAACAGGTGGTGATCAGTCATGGGCAAATCCTGAAAGCAATCTAACAACAATGCTCTTTACTCCATTGCAACCTAATGCTGCAATCGTTGGTGGGAATGATATTTATCGAACATTTAATTTAAGTACCAATCCACCTACATGGAATAAAATTGCAACGATAAATCAAACTGTAATGGCTATGGAATTATCTTCAACGGATAGTAATGTTTTATATGTTGTTGTTGCAGGGAATCAAATCAAACATAGTATCAATGCATTTTCACAATCACCAACTTTTACAACTACTTTTACACCAGGAAATACGAATGTAGCAACTAGTATTGCATTGGTAAAAAACAATCCAAATATTGTTTACCTAACTTGTGGAAGTAAAGTTTATCGTTCAGTAAATCAAGGAACATCATGGACAAATATTACATATAATTTGCCAAGCATAAATATTCTTAAAATATTTCATGATAATTATTCAACAAATGAATCAGTATATGTAGGAACAGCACGTGGCGTTTATTATAAAAATGATACCATGAATACTTGGGCCAATTACTCACAAAATTTACCAACTATTTCCGACATTCAAGATTTTATGATGATCAATGATGGAAGTCCGAATACACGATTGCGTGTTGCTTATTATGGACGTGGTGTTTGGGAGAGCGATATGTTACAACCGAATCAAATTCCAGCATCCGACTTCGATGGTTTTCCAAGAGTAATCTGTCCAGGAAATAGCGTTAATTTTTCTGATTCATCAACACTAAATACTGCAACAAGGATTTGGAGTTTTCCTGGAGGGACGCCATCCACGGCTACAACAAAAAACGTGACTGTAGTGTATAATACTGTAGGCATTTATCCAGTTACATTAGTGTGTACTAATTTAAATGGTAGTGATACAGAAACAAAAAATAATTATATCATTGTACAACCTGCAAATGCATTACCAATAACGGAAGGGTTCGAAGGAAATTTTCTACCCTCCTATTTTAGTTTTAAAGATGATGGTGATGATGGTGTAAATTGGATGCAATCAACAACTGTTGGTGGTTATAGTTTGACTTCCAAATGTGCTTTATTTGATAATTATAATGTTGATGCAGCAGGGAAATATGATGAACTCAGAACGGCCCAATATGATATCAGCAATGCAAATAATTTACAATTAAATTTTGATGTTGCTTATGCAGCTTATGGTAGTCCTTATAATGATTCTTTAGCAGTACTTTATTCTACAGATTGTGATAGTACTTACACATTAATTTATTTAAAAGATCCTACTGCTCTAGCTACTGCTCCTAATAATACTACGTCTACATTTGTTCCTGCTGCTAATGAATGGAGAACAGAAACTATTAATCTCACCAACTTAATTGGACAAAATAAAATCACTTTTGCATTTCAAAATAGAGGAAACTTCGGACAAGCATTGTATATCGACAACATCAATATTAGTTCGTCAGTTGGATTAAGTGAAAGCGAAATAAAAAATCAAAATATTTCTGTTTATCCAAATCCAACGAGTGGAATATTTTCCTTATCGATAAATAATAGCACAAAAAATTTATCTTCTTATCAAGTAATAAATAATCTTGGTCAGGTTGTTTTGAAGAATAAAATTGATACTAAACAAAATCCATTAACCCAAAGCATCGACCTCTCAAAATATGGTAAAGGGGTATATCTTTTATCAGTGATGGATAATAATGGTAATGTTTTTAAGAATGTTAAGGTTGTGGTGGATTGAAATAGAAGTTTGATAATTACAAACCAGATATTACCCTTTCTTAAGGACTTCGATTTTCTAGGCTTTGCCGCTATAACGAGGGGCTTTACCACCTCGTTAAAACATTTCACCCTTTCAGGGCTTTGACTTGCAGCTCAGAAGGGATGTCATTCATTAAGGATTGCCTTGAAGCCCCGAAGGGGTGTCATTCTTATCCGATGGGCTGTTCCCATCGGATAAGAATAAAAACAACATAAGCCCTGAAAGGGTGAAATAAAACTATGGGACAATCACTCGTAAAAAATTATATACATATAGTATTTAGCACCAAGCACCGACAGCCATTAATATATCCTCCAGTAGAGGAAGAATTGCATAGTTACTTAGGAGGCATTTGCAATAAGTTGGAATGCCATGTACTAAAAGTTGGAGGCTTTACCGACCATATTCATATCTTATGCATGCTATCGAAAAAGATAGCACTAATGAAACTAATGGAAGAACTTAAATCACATTCATCAAAATGGATAAAAACAAAAGGAGTTGATTATGCAAACTTTTATTGGCAAGATGGATATGGAGCTTTCTCTGTTAAACCGTCAGAGGTAGAAATAGTGATAAATTACCTTGCTAAACAAAAGGAACATCACAACAAAAATAAATTTCAAGATGAATACCGTGCATTTTTAAAAAAGTATAAAGTTGAATATGATGAAAAGTATGTTTGGGATTAGAGATGCCGCACTTTAAAGCGAATCATGAGGCCCCATTTAATGCTGATTATCGCCTTTGAAAGGCTTAGATTTTTTAAGGTTTTATTGACTTTAACGAGGGGCGTTACCACCTCGTTAAAACATTTCACCCTTTCAGGGCTTTGACTTGCAGCTCAGAAGGGTTATCATTCATTAACGATTGACTTGAAGCCCCGAAGGGGTGTCATTCATTAACGATGGGCTGTGCCCATCGTTAATGAATGAAAACAACATAAGCCCTGAAAGGGTGAAATAAAACTATGGAACATTAATATGCAAAAATACCATCAGGAATAGAAACAGAAATGAAATAGCTAGGATAATAAACAAAATATATACTACTGAGGATAATTAAAAATATTTGAAATACGAAATCAAAAAAATCTTTTCACCACCCTAGAAACCCCATTTTCAAAAATAAATTAAAAATAATTTTGCGCAACCGAATAATTGCATATATTTGCAACCGATCAGTTTCGTAATTAAATAAATTGAATAATGAGAAGAGATGTTTTTCAGGCAATAGCAGACCCAACAAGGCGAGCCATAATATTACTTATTGCATTTCAAGCAATGACACCAAACGCCATAGCCGAACACTTCGACTCAACACGACAAGCGGTTTCTAAGCACCTACGTATTTTAACAGAATGTGAATTAGTGAAACAAGAGCAATCAGGAAGAGAAATTTATTATCAAATTAATGAATCAAAATTGAAAGAAATTGATATGTGGCTTGAACAATTCAGAATGATATGGGAGAGCCGATTTAACCAACTTGATAAAGTATTACTTACAATAAAAAATAAAAAAATTGGAAAATAAAACGCAAGTTATAAAAGATTTTAAAGAAAGATCTATTCTCGTTTCGAGAGAATTTAATGCACCACTAAAAAATGTTTGGCGTGCTTATACGGAGGGTAAACTTTTAGATCAATGGTGGGGACCTGCACCTTGGCATGCAGAAACAAAATTGTTGGATTTTACTGCCGGAGGTTTTTGGCTTTATGCAATGGTAAGTCCGGAAGGAGAAAAGCATTGGGGACGAATGAATTATTTATCAATAAATCCACATAAAAGTTATGACATTGAAGATGTGTTTTGCGATGAAAATGGAAATGTAATTTCAGAACTTCCAACATCTAAAGGGCAAATAGTTTTTTCGGAAACAGAAAATGGAACAAGGGTAGATTTCAAAATGATTTACCAAACAGAAAGCGACTTACAAAAAATTGTTGAGATGGGCTTTGAACAAGGAATCTCAATTTGTCTTGATCAATTAGAAAGCATGATTAACGAAAACAAAATCTAATTTTTTTTACAACTAATTTAACATATTCATATTGGCGGATTTTATTTGTTAATCCGCTAATATGAAATGTAGTAAAGCAATATTTAGTTTCTTTATACTACTTTCACATTATCACAAACATCTTCACATCCGAATACTTTTTACTTTTTAATTTTGCATAATACAATCCTGGAGGTAAATTTAACTGTTGATCATAATGATCATTTCCAGCTAAAGAAGTTGTATAAACCTTTGCCTCTTTTACATCCAAAATATCATTGTGAAGGAATCTGTTTTTTGTTTTGTATCCAACATTAGAATTGTAAAATTTCCATAATTAATTGTTGGATTTAATTCAATGTTGATATCGCTTATGATATGCTGCTCATTTTTTCCTGTTAATGCACTTAAATCAGCCGACCAAATCCCACTTCCGAAAGTAGCAAGATACACTTTATCTAATGCTAAATTAAATTCAATATCTTGAACAATAATGTTTGGCAACCCTACACTCTGACTGACCCATGTTGTTGAATTACTATCCAAAACATAAATACCAATATCTGTTGCTGTCACAAGCTTATTACTTACAGAAAAAAATTTTATCAATGATGTTCTTTCTAAAAGTAATTCTTTAAATTAGCCAATTACTTTAATAAAAAACAAAGAAGGCAATAGGAAAAAATAATTCGTCCGTCTTCAAATGTTAAGTAAAAATCTTATGCGATGCAAATCATATTTATGTTAAAAGAAAATTAATTTTATGGATCAGGAACTTCAAGAACTTTTTAATGATACGAAAATTGCTTTCGAAAAATCGCCAATAAAGAAATTTGCTGATGACAAAAGTGCTAAGTGGGCTTATACAATTTCTTCAACGGAATTACAGCAAGGAAAAAATCTTCTCGTAGAATTTAATTGGGAAGTTGAATCAAAGCAAAAATATACTGCGCAAGAATTTATTCCAACTATCAACTTTAAAGGATTACATCTCAATAAGGAATTAGGATCATTACAAAAAATTTATCGACCATTGTTAGAATATTTTCCTGCTGAAGAAATTGATGATGCTGTTCGTTCCAATTTTTGTTTTTTTAGATCTAAACAAGAAGACCAACTTACACAAACAGATCTAGATTTATCAACTCCTCTCTTCTTAAAATTTATTGACATCATAAAACCCAAAAGCATAATAGGATTTTCTAATAATCTCAAAAATTATTTTATCTATCATAAACTTTGCAGTGATTTGCAGAAATTAGAAATCCCATCCAACAAAAGAATGTTACTCGTTGCAAAAGGAATTTTTAAACGCCACGATCAAAACATTCCAATCTATTTCCTTCCACATCCCGATGCTAAACTTACTTCATCTGCAAGAAAAGAAGCTTGGAACTTTTGCTTTAAAGAGAATTAATTAAATTGAAAATACTTCTTTTGTCCGATACGCATTCTTATATGGATGATGCAATATTAAATCATGTAAAAGATGCTGATGAAGTTTGGCATGCTGGTGATATTGGTAAGATTGATGTCGCTGATAAAATTAAAACGTTGAAACCATTGCGAGCGGTGTTTGGAAACATCGATGATCATATTGTTCGAGTAAGTTTTCCTGAAGATTTAATTTTTGATTGCGAAGGGCTAAAGGTGATGATCACACACATCGGCGGAAGCCCAGGAAAATATATTCCTCGTGTTCGAATACTCATTGACGAACATCATCCTGGCATATTTATTTGTGGACATAGTCATCTTTTGAAAGTGATGCGCGATCCGAAAAAGAAAATGCTTTATATGAATCCAGGTGCTGCAGGTATTCATGGATTTCATAAAGTTAGGACCATGCTTCGCTTCAAAATTGAACAAGGAAAAATTCTTGAATTAGATGTGATTGAACTTGGTCTCCGAGGAGCATTACCTCAGTCGGTCGGCTGAACGAACCAAATCATCATCCTTTTTAATCGCTCTTCCAGCTAATCGAATAAAGAGTAGTGGCAAAACAACAAACATCGCTGCTAATGAGAAATTCAAAATATGTCCTGGACCAATAGTTATGCGTAATTGCTCGGTATCAAAAGCAAGTAAAACGATCAATAAAACTTGAATTAAGGTTAGAAATCCACAATATTTTAATTGCATTTTGCGATTTTTAAAATTAAATATCGTCGCTAATGAAATAATTACAACGAGTGAATTGATAATAATGAGCGGCCAAAAGCGCATCTGAAAAGTAGCAACATTATTCAAAACTGAATCCACGCTTAATAGCGAAAACCTATAACTAGCTGCATCAACAGCAGTTACACCAGGAATAAGAGTAAATATTGGGGTGAAAAATAAAATAATTCCACATAAAGCAGCTAACAATAAATAGATGGATTGGATACGTTGTAGCATAAATGAGATCGATAAGAATGCAAAGATGTTAAATACCATGTTCATAAAAAACAGATGAGAAAAAGGAAACAAAATTTGTATTGCAATCGTAATTATTGTATTATTGCGGTGTAATTAAGCGGCTGCGATTTTTATCTCCCTGACAATTACAGATTATATGTTCTATTTGTTCTGAACGATATCTCCCCTACTGTTCCCCAATTAAATTCCCTGCATCAGCTATTGCAGAATCATTATTAAACATTTTAATCCCCTTTTACATGTTTGACATCATTCAATTGAATGAGAAGTTGCTACCTGAATTAAAAGATTTAGCTCGCAAACTTAAAATTGAGCAATTCGAAAGCCTCAAAAAACAAGACCTGGTTTACAAAATTCTAGACCATCAGGCACTCAATCCCGAAATCAATTTCAAAGAGCTAGGAATAGAAGTTCCTGCTAAACATGAGCCTGTAAAACGAGCTCGTGCAAAGAAGGAAGATGCGACGGAAGAAAAAAAAATTGCTCCTTCTAACGGTGAAGATAATTCATCGAAAAAAGAAACTACTGAGGCTCCAGCTCCTAGAGTAAGAGCAAAGGCGACAGCTGAAATTGCAACGCCAACATTCGCCCCTTCAAATTCTGATAATATGGATGCTGCTGATGGTAATAAACCAAAACGTCAGCGAATAATTCCAGTTAAAGAAGAAGGTGATGAACCTGCTGTTCAAGTAACATATATGCCACATTCTTTTGGTACGGAGAAGCCACCAAAAAGTAAGTCGACGTTAGATGAAGAGGAAGAAAATAGTAAACCTACACCAACACCTTCATACAATTCATCAAAGCCTGCTGAAGTAATTCCGCAACGTTTTGAGCCACCAGCACGCAATCGCATGGAGTATCCTCAAACGGAGCAACGTCCTACCATGGATCGTCAACCTATTCGTGAGAACCGTGAGCCTGCAGCTCCATCACGTGAATTTGCTCCGCGTGAACAACGTAAACCTGTTGCCGCACCAGTAGAAAACTTTTTTGATTTCGGTGGTAATGTAATGGCAGAAGGTGTTCTTGATATGATGCCCGATGGATTCGGATATTTACGCTCGTCGGATTACAATTATCTTCCTTCACCTGATGATGTTTTTATTCCGCAACAACAAATAAAATTATACGGATTAAAAACTGGTGATACGATTAGAGGTTCTGTTCGTCCACCACGTGAAGGTGAAAAATATTTTCCTTTAGTGAAGGTAGATACTATCAATGGTCAGTCGCCAGATATTGTACGCGATCGCGTTCCTTTCGATTTCTTAACACCGCTTTTTGCACATGAGAAATTTAATCTCATCAACGGACAAAATAATTATTCAACACGTATCATGGATCTTTTTACGCCGATCGGAAAAGGTCAGCGTGGATTGATTGTAGCTCAACCGAAGACTGGTAAAACAGTTTTATTAAAAGAAGTTGCTAATGCAATTGCTGCAAATCATCCTGAAGTTTATCTCATCATTTTATTGATTGATGAACGTCCTGAAGAAGTAACTGATATGGCAAGAAGTGTACGTGCAGAAGTGATCTCTTCAACATTTGATGAGCCTGCTGATCGTCATGTGAAAATTGCAAATATCGTTTTAGAAAAAGCAAAACGTTTAGTAGAATGCGGACATGATGTTTGTATTTTATTAGATTCTATCACTCGTTTAGCACGCGCATACAACACCGTTGCACCAGCATCAGGAAAAGTTCTTTCAGGTGGTGTTGAAGCGAATGCATTACAGAAACCAAAACGTTTCTTTGGTGCTGCGCGTAACATTGAAAACGGTGGATCATTAACAATATTAGCTACAGCTTTAACGGATACTGGATCTAAAATGGATGAAGTAATCTTTGAAGAATTCAAAGGTACTGGAAACATGGAATTGCAGTTGGATCGTAAGCTTGCCAACAAACGTGTATTCCCTTCTGTTGATCTTGTTGCTTCTAGTACTCGTCGTGAAGATTTATTATTAGATCGTGAAATGCTACAAAAAATGTGGATCCTTCGTAATCACCTTGCCGATATGAATCCGATGGAAGCGATGGAATTTATTCTTGAACGACTACGCGGAACAAAATCGAATGAGGAATTTTTAGTTTCGATGAACTCGTAAAAATTTGAAAATTTGATGATTTGAAAATTTGAAGATGTAAAAATTAAATAAATAGAAATAATAGCCCTGTGGTGTCTACTACAGGGCTATTTTTTTGCCGAATTCATTTAGATTTAGTCCATCGAAATTTCCGGAGCTCATTAGTAAAAGTACTTCTCCGTTCCAGGGATAATTTTCGAGATACGATTTTAGATCTGAGCTTACATTGTACACTTTAATATCTTGTCGTGCAAAAGCATTTCGCACTTGATCAATAGAAAGTGACGCTAATTTTTTATGTTCTAACGTTTGCGGATTGAAATAAACTATAGCTTCATCAGCAGCATTCATAGAACCTTTGTATTGTTCTAAAAACTCACTGTTTAACGAGGAGAAAGTATGCAATTCCATGCAAGCAATTACTTTTCTTTTTCCAAATTGTTCCTTCACTGCAGATGTAGTTGCTTTTAATTTAGAAGGTGAATGGGCGAAATCTTTATATACAATTGCCTTTGCAGATCGCGCTATTAATTCCAATCTTCGTGCAGCTCCTTTGAAAGATTTTATTGCATCATAAAATTGTTCTGCTTTTACTCCAACTTGTTCGCAAAGTAAACGTGCTCCTTCAAGATTCAATAAATTATGTTCACCGAAAATCTGCAATTCTATTTCTCCAAATTTTGTTTTCAGAAAAGTAATTCCTTCACGAATTTCATGCGCCGGAACAGAGTAAGGAAACTTATGCAATTTATTTTTTGCTGCTTCACAAACTTTACGAACTTCTATATCTTCATTGCAATAAATCAGCGTACTATTATCCGGAATTTGATTTACGAAAATGCTGAATTGCTCAACATAATTTTCGAATGTTGGAAACACATTGATATGATCCCAAGCAATTCCACTTAACAATGCAATGTCTGCATGATACAAATGAAATTTCGGACGACGATCAATGGGAGAAGATAAATATTCATCGCCTTCAAGAACAATAATTGGTGCGGCATCTGTAATACGAACCATTGTTTCAAAACCTTCCAATTGCGATCCAACCATGTAATCAAAATCTAACTTCGCTACATGCAAAACATGCAATACCATCGCGGTGATCGTAGTCTTTCCATGACTTCCTCCTATTACAATGCGTTTTTTATTCTTCGATTGTTCGTAGAGATATTCAGGATAAGAATAAACAGGTATGCGTAATTTCTGTGCTTCCAACAATTCAGGATTATCAACACGCGCATGCATTCCCAAGATCACAGCATCCAATCGCTCATGAATTTTACCCGGAAACCATCCCATCTTTTCAGGCAATATTCCAGCATTCAATAATCGTGTTCGAGAAGGCTCATTGATCTCATCATCAGATCCAGTTACTTCGTATCCCTTCTCAAGAAGCGCCAATGCAAGGTTATGCATAGCTGCTCCGCCAATCGCAATAAAATGTACGTTCATATTTGTTATTACTGTCTCAAAGTTAGCATTTGATACAGCATTATTAAAGGAACTATTTACGAGTTAATAACAATTAATGGTGAACAGCATGGAGCTAAAAAACTACTATGCTATACGCTTTTTAATTATTATGTATTTCAATACCTTTGAAAAAAATACATAGGTGAAATTACATACAATTGATACAGGATTTTTTAAACTAGATGGTGGTGCTATGTTTGGTGTTGTGCCCAAATCGCTGTGGCAAAAGCTTAATCCTCCCGATGAAAATAATATGTGTAATTGGGCAATGCGTTGCTTGTTAGTTGAACTCAACAATAAACTTATTTTGATCGACAATGGCATGGGCGATAAACAAGATGCAAAGTTTTTTGGTCATTACTTTTTGAATGGAGATGCAACGCTTGATAATTCATTGAAGGCAAAAGGGTTTTCGAAAGATGATATTACAGATGTATTTCTTACGCATTTACATTTTGATCATTGTGGTGGTAGCATTCAATTTAACAAAGATAAAACTGGCTTTGAACCAGCATTTAAAAACGCAACTTATTGGAGTAACGAATCACATTGGAAGTGGGCAACGCAACCAAATGCGCGAGAGAAAGCAAGTTTTTTGAAAGAAAATATTATTCCTATTCAGGAATCTGGTCAACTGAAATTTACAACAGATGGTGCGGAATTATTTCCAGGATTCAAAATAAAATATATGAACGGACATACCGACGGAATGATGTTACCTCATATTCATTACAAAGAAAAAACAATTATATATGTTGCAGATTTACTTCCTTCTGTCGGACATCTTCCAGTTCCTTTTGTAATGGCGTATGATACTCGTCCGCTGATAACACTTAATGAAAAATCGGAATTTTTAAACAACGCTTGCGAAAAAAATCACATTTTATTTTTCGAACATGATCCACTAAATGAATGTTGCACTTTGCAGATGACAGATAAAGGTGTTCGGTTGAAAGAGACTTTTAAGTTGGAAGAAGTTTGAAATAAATTAAAAATTACGAATTAAATTCAGAACAATGAATAACGTATTCAATCAATTTGATGCTGTGACAGATACGCATTATCCTAAAAGCAGCAATACTGCCTCGCAATTTACTATTAAAGATACAAGAGATTTTAAAAACGAAAAGGATCATTAGTGAACTACATAACAAAAAAGCAACATCTAGGCAAATAATATTTCGACGGAAAGAAATCAAATTCTTTTGTAGTTTTCAATAAAAACGAATGAAATGATATGTTCTACAAAAACCCCAACCATCATTTAACTCAGTTTGGTGTGTAGATTATTTTTTCAGGTTTAAGTTTCTTTACATCTACTTTTACTTTTCATTTCAAACGCAATTTTATTACGCCTTCTACTCCTCTTTCAAACCAAAAATTTTGCAGACAACGTTTTTTTAATGCTTCATCCTTTAAGAATGCAGAATCCGCAATTAATACTTGTTCGCGACCTTTTATGTAACCAAATGCTTGATGTTTAGGAATAGCATAAGCAATTATCAACTCTTGATTTCTTTGAGAATATAATTCTATCAATTGTGAACAAGAAATTAAAATTGCAATAACAAGAAACATCGACAATGGCATAAATTGTTTTTTAATTAAATACGAAACGCCAAATAGGATCAATAAATAAAGTAAAATACACTCAACAACAGTAATTGAAATTCCGCTTGTAACCGAATAAGGAATTCTTTCCATCCACAATACTGATCGGTTTACGAATGCAATAATTTCTGCATCAGCGAAAGCAACCCAAGCACCAAGATATGGAACGAATGATACAACAACCGATAACACACTAAGGTAAATAGCAAGCGTAGTGAGTGGAATCACCAATAAATTAGAAAGAATAAACAAGTTTGGAAACTGATGAAAATAATACAAACTAATAGGTGCGGTAACAATCTGCGCGCAAATTGAAACAGAGGTCAGCTCCCATGTTTTATGCAAAAAATTATTAGGCATTGTAACTTTTGGTAATAACATCGGATGCAAATATGCAATTCCAAAAACTGCTAAATAGGATAATTGAAATCCTGCTTCCGTAAGCATAAATGGATTCCAACAAAGTAAAACTAATAGTGAAACTGCAAGTGTATTTAAAATTGGACTTTTAGCATGAATCCATTTTCCAGTAATCACAAGACTTAACATCATTGCAGAGCGTAATACGGATGAAGAAAATCCGGAAAGCATTGCATAAGCCCAAATCAAAATCATGATTAACGGAAAATAAAGATGTTTCAACCACTTATTTTTTTCCATAAAACTTAATGCAGCGGCAAGAATTAAATAAATTACACCGACATGCATTCCGGAAACAGACAATACATGTAACGTTCCAGAACTAGAATATGCTTGCATCAACTCAGGATCAATTGCATCATCATCACCAACAATTAAAGCTACCGCAACAGCACACGATTGCTCATCCTTAATTTCTTTATACAGCATCGCAGTAATAATTGCTCTCCATTCCAATGCTTTTGCAATAAATGGATTTCCATCATTACCTAATAGTAATTTCCATTGATCTCTTTTTACGTAAGCTTGATTATAAATCTGCTTGTAAGACAAAAATTTCTTGTAATCAAATTCTTCAGGATTTCCTGGACCGGCAATTTCATTTGTCCTCACATGAAGGAGTAAGTGATCACCATATTTGATTCGTCGGATTTCTTTACTTTTTTCAAAATACATTAAGATTTTCCCCTCTGTTTGCAGCCATTTCGTTCCATCAAAAATTTGCAAAACTTTTGCCGTAGTCTTAATTAATTTCGTATGTTCTACTAATGCATCATCAATGGAAATATAAAAATACTGCGCTTTAAAATGCGTAAAATGTCGTGGGCGATTTCTCTCCGAATGAATTCCAACAACAATAATTCCAAGCCATAAAAATAGCCAAGTGATGAAAACTCCAGGCAAAAATTTCAACTTCCATTTTGTCATTCCTTTTAACAATCCCGAAAGAAAAAAAAGCACTAATGAAACAGCAATAATTATCGTCGTAACATTTAATGGGAAAACATAAAACAAAGACATTGTAATTCCACATAGAAAAGGAATAAGAATCCTTAACACTGGAATCTGTCGCGTAATGGGCGGTTGTTCGAATCGAATTTTCATACAGCCAGCAAAAGTAAATAGCAGTTCTCGCCTACTCGGTCGCAACCGAATATAAGTACTTGAAAGTTATTTAACCGAAATCTAGTATTCGTAAATAAGCAGTATTTTTGCCGAATGACCATTATCCTTCTTGCAATCACCATCATCATTTCACTAATTGGATTCTCCAATGAGATGATTCAACAAAAGTTAATTTTTAATGCTTACCAAATTCATCATCGCAAAGAATGGTGGCGAATGCTTAGCTCGGGATTTATTCATGGCGACTTTATGCATTTACTATTTAACATGTTTGTACTTTATGGCTTCGGACAAGCTGTAGAAGGCTATTACGATGCAGCTTTTGATACCAGTGGTTCATTCAATTTTATCGTGCTTTATTTAGCTGCAATTATGGTTGCTAATTTACCATCACTCATCAAGTACAAGGATGCAAGTTATTACAATTCCCTAGGCGCTTCAGGTGGCGTTGCCGCGATATTATTTGCAGCCATCTTATTTGATCCGTGGTCGAAGATTTATTTGTTTGGTGTGATAGGCGTTCCTGGAATTGTGCTCGGCCCACTTTATTTATTTTACGAATACCGGTCTGGACAAAAAGCAAATGATCATATTAATCACGATGCACATTTTTGGGGTGCTTTATTTGGATTAGCATTTACAATTATCATGAACCCGAAAATTGTAATTCATTTTACAAATCAACTCATCAATAATTTCCCATTATAAGAATGACATCTTCAATTTTAAATGGTGAATTAGTAAACAGCGACGCACCAACATCATTACAAATAAACCGTAGCTTTTTATATGGTGATGGTTTCTTTGAAACAATGCGTTTTGTGAATCAAAAAATTGTTTTTGAAGAAGATCATTGGAGAAGAATTCGTAAAAGCATAGAATTACTTAAGCTCAACACCGAAACAATTCCTGATCGAGAGAAATTGATTGATGAAATAAAATTACTAGTTGAAGCAAATAAAATCACTTCTTCTGCACGAGTTCGCTTAACACTATTTCGAAATGCAGATGGCTTTTATATTCCGCAAAATAATCAATCTGGATATTTTTTATCGTGCTTTCCATTGGTGGATAAACGTGATAATTATTTAGAAGGAATTCGTGTAGGGATTTATCAAGACCAAAAAAAGATTGCAGGAAAATTATCGCATCTAAAATCAACGAGTGCACAACTGTATGTGATGGCAGGAATTTATGCTCGTGAAAATAATTTTGATGATGTATTAATTCTCAATCAAAATGGAAATTGCATTGAAAGCGTTAGTTGTAATTTATTTTTGGTGAAAGATAAAACATTGCTCACACCACCAATCTCGGAAGGATGCGTAGATGGTGTTTTCAGAAAAAATATTTTACGAGCAGCAAACGAACTGGGAATTCAAGCGCATGAATCTATCATTACACAAATGGATTTAGCAGATGCAGAAGAAATATTTCTTAGCAATGTAATTCGTGGAATTCAAACTATCAAAAAAATGGATGAAGGAACGTATGCGAATTCTATCACCAAAAAAATTAGCGATTACTTTACGAAATTATATCGCTAATTTTACGATCCGATCTCTTGCAACTCTAACCATCGTATTGATTTTTCATCAATAGTTGCTTCGGCTGCTTTGTAATCAGCAGCAATCTTTTGCATCTTCTCGTGTGGTATCGATCCATCGTTCATCATGTCCATCAACACTTTTTTCTTCTTCTCTAACAGTTCAATTTCTTTTTCGATTTCTTTCAGTTCATGCTGCTCTTTAAAACTAAGCTTATTCTTTTTCTTAGCAGGCTCAGGCTTTTTCTCCTCGATAACTTCAACTTTAGCAACTGTTTTTTTCTTGTTCGGTAGATCTTCTAACTTCTCACGATACTCGGTATAATTTCCGTGAATGTCTTTTACTTTTCCTGTACCCTCTAAAACGAAAACGTGATCCACCAATCGATCCATGAAATAACGATCATGCGTTACCATCAATAAACATCCTTGATACCCTTCCAAAAATTCTTCAAGAATATTTAAAGTAACAATATCCAAATCATTCGTTGGCTCATCGAGAATCAAAAAATTCGGATTCTTCAATAAAATAGTAAGCAGATACAATCGCTTTTTCTCTCCCCCACTCAACTTCGAAACAAATGTATGTTGCTTCGATCCTGCAAAGTTGAAGTGATTTAAAAATTGCGAAACACCAATCCAATTCCCATCACCTGTCTCTACATATTCAGCAATTTCCTTTACTACATCAATCACGCGTTTATCCTCTGGCAATGTCATTCCCTGCTGCGAATAATATCCAAACACAACTGTCTCACCCGTTTTAACTTTTCCTTGATCAGGTTTTACAAGCTCCATGATAATGTTCAACAATGTTGATTTACCAGCACCATTTCTACCAATCAATCCAATCTTTTCACCACGTTTAAATGTGTACGAAAAATCTTTCAATAAAAGTCTTCCATCATACGTTTTGCAAATATTTTCGAGCTCCAAAATTTTACTTCCCAAGCGATTCATCTGCATCGTCATCTCCATCTTTCCTTCCGCCTTTCGACCTCTCGCCTTGTCTTCTGTTTCGTAAAAAGAATCCTGACGAGATTTAGATTTTGTTGTTCGCGCTTTCGGCTGACGACGCATCCACTCTAACTCGCGACGGTATAAATTTCTTGCTTTATCAACACTCGCTCTTTCATTCATCTCACGCTCTTCTTTACGCTCAAGATAATAGGCATAACCTCCATTGTAAACATACATCTGACCATTATCAATCTCTGCAATCGTATTGCAAACACCATCCAAAAAATAACGATCATGGGAAATTAACAGGATCGATTTATTTAATCTACGCAAGTAATTTTCTAACCACTCAATCATGTCCAAATCCAAATGATTCGTTGGCTCATCGAGCAATAATAATTCATGATCTTCAATCAACAATCTGGCAAGTGCCATTCGCTTTTTCTGCCCACCCGACATCTCATTAACAGGCTTATCCAAATCATGCAAACCCAAACGACCTAAAACTTCAGAAGCACGCGCCTCATAATCCCAGCCATTCAAACTATCCAACTTCTCAATTACCTCCTGTAACTGGTATGGATCGACCTTCTCACCTTGCTCGAGCAATCGCTCATATTCACCTATCGCATGCAAAACAGGATGGCCGGGTTCGAAAATGCAATCCATGATAGAAGCACCAGGAACGAAATAGGGATCTTGTTCGAGGTAACCGATTCGTAAATCACTTCGGTAGGAAACTTTTCCGGAATCGGCCTTATCACGACCAGCAATAATTCTTAAAAGAGTAGTTTTTCCAGAGCCATTCGCAGCAATCATCGCCATCTTTTGGCCCTCACTCAACGAAATATCAATATCCTTAAAAAGAGGCGTCTCGTTATAGGCCTTGCTCAGTTTTTCAGCAGTAAATACATTCATGCCGCAAAGGTAGCCAATGCGCTAATATGCCAGTGTGTAGATATGCTAATGAAAGTTAAAAAGTTAGATCTCATTAAAGCTATTTCTGAGGTAAATAAATTCGCTAAATGATTAGCTAGATATTACTTGACTAAAATATTTTTATCTTTAGAGAGTGGAAAAATTGAATTTTAAAAAGGCCAACAAATCGGATATACCAGTAATATTTGATCTCGCGGTTAAGATTTGGAGAAAACATTATCCAAGTATTATTACAAATTTGCAAATAGAATATATGCTTGAAAAAATGTATTCCAAAGAATCGTTAGCGAAACAGTTGGATGATGGAGATGTTTTTTGGCTTGCCTTTGAACATGAAATTCCTATCGGATATTTATCATACAACTCACTTGGTAATGGTGATTATTTTTTGAATAAATTTTATGTAGATGTTGATCGTCACCGTAAAGGGATTGGCAAACAGTTATTTGACTATGTGTTTTCTCATCTTACAGATGCAAGAACTATCCGACTCACGGTAAATCGTAAAAATCATACTGCAATAAATTATTATTTTAAAAACGGTTTTGTTATCGAAGAGGCAAAAGATTTTGATATTGGTGATGGCTTTGTAATGAATGATTTTGTAATGCTCAAAATGATGATTCAGCCACTCAATTAATTGCCTAATTTTACGTCTTAATAAATTCCTATTTCTATGGCTGGTAATTCTTTTGGTGAACTCTTTCGTATCACTAGTTTCGGTGAATCTCATGGTATGGGAATCGGTGTTGTGATTGACGGCTGCCCTGCTGGATTAGCTATCGATACAGAATTTATTCAAAAGCAACTTGATCGTCGCAAGCCCGGACAAAGTAATATCACATCACAAAGAAAAGAAGATGATCAGCTCGAAATTTTATCGGGTGTTTACGAAGGAAAATCTACTGGTGCGCCAATAACACTTTTTATAAAAAACAAAGATCAGCGTCCTGCAGATTATAGTCATTTAGAAACGGCTTATCGTCCGAGTCATGCTGATTTTACCTATCAACAAAAATATGCAATTCGTGATGCGCGTGGTGGCGGTCGTTCATCAGCGCGCGAGACTGCTGCGCGTGTGATGGCAGGTGCAATTGCACAATTGATTTTACAACATTACGGAATTACAATTCATGCTTATGTTAGTCAGGTTGGATTGATAAAAATAAATGCTGATCATACACAGCTGGATTTAAATTCGATTGAAGAAAATATCGTTCGTTGTCCGGATCAAAAAGTGGCGCGTGAAATGATTCAATTGATTGAGGAAATTAAGAAAGATGGCGATACAATTGGTGGTGTTGTTTCCTGTGTGATTAATCATGTACCTGTTGGATTAGGAGAACCTGTTTTTGATAAACTACAAGCCGATCTCGCGAAAGCAATGTTAAGCATTAATGCCGCAAAAGGTTTCGACTTCGGCTCTGGCTTTGAGAGTTTAGGTATGAAAGGCTCTGAACACAATGATCTTTTTGAGTCCAAGATTGATCTGAAAGGTCACCCAGCATTTAGCACGAAAACGAATCATTCGGGAGGAATTCAAGGTGGCATTAGCAATGGAGAAACGATTTATTTTCGGGTCGCATTTAAGCCCGTTTCTACAATTATGCAGACGCAGGATTCGGTTGATAAAGATGGAAATAAAGTTTCTTTAGAGGGAAAAGGTCGTCATGATCCATGTGTTGTTCCTCGAGCCGTACCTATTGTAGAGGCGATGGCAGCTCTCGTTTTGGTGGATCATTATCTGCGAAATAAAACAGCCAAACTTTAGGCACAATAATTTAGTACGTTTTTATGCGTTTGAATTGTTAAAATAAACATTAAAAATTTAGAATTTTAATGAGAATTTACATGAAAGCATCCCACCTTTGCGTTATCATTATAAAACCAGTTTACTAAAATCAATATGTTAAAAAAGATTCTTATCGGATTAGGCATTTTCATCATTTTAATTTTAGGAGCAGCAATTGTTCTTCCAATCATCTATAAAGATAAAATTGTTGCGATGATAAAAACGGAAGTGAATAAAAAAGTTAATGCTAAAGTTGACTTTGGCGATTTTAACTTGACACTCATTCGTAGCTTTCCGAATTTCACTATTAGCTTAAATAATTTGAGTGTAATTGGTGTTGCACCTTTTGCAGGAGATACATTAACTTCCATCAAAGAATTAGATCTCACCATTGATGTGATGAGCGTAATCAGAGGTGGACAGATTGATATCAAATCAATTCATCTCGATCAGCCGTTATTTAATTTAATGGTTTTAAAAGATGGTAAAGCAAATTGGGATATTTCGAAACATGATAGTAGCGCAGTTGCTTCAACAGAACCCTCGAAATTTAAAGTGGCGTTGAACGAATATAGTATCAGTAAAGGTGTGATGCGTTACGACGATGCATCGATGGGATTCAAAATGAATTTAGATAATTTGAATCATACAGGTAGTGGTGATTTTACACAAGATTTATTTATCCTAAAAACAAATACAACAATTGATGCCATGAATTTATGGTATGGAAATGTAAAATATTTTCATGACGTAAATACAAAAATGAAAGTTGATCTTGATATGGATATGGCGAATATGAAATTTACTTTTAAGGATAATGAAATTTCATTGAATGAACTTGTTTTAGGTTTTGATGGATCCGTTGCAATGCCGAAAAATGATATTGCAATG